>DUTA01000080.1 GCA_012842325.1 Bacillota bacterium
ACTCTCCGTAAAAAATTAAACTCTTACCAGAGTTTGTTCCCTCTCAAATATCTCATCTGCTTCGGCTCCGGCTCTTAACCGGAACCCGCACTGGCTTCCTATCACTGTTCAGTTTTCAAGGACCAGCTTTGGTTTTGGGCGCCGCCTTTCTGCGACGGCCTCGAATAATATAACATCCCCCCGGAGCAAATTCAAACTGCGTTTTTTGTCGTTTTGGCCGATTATATACAATTTCCGTTCTTACAATGGCAATAGCTAATAATTTTATCCTTAATCGCCGCGAACAAATTTAATTTGAGTAAACAACTCTGGCGACCTTTGCCCATATTCAGCAATTGGTGCCGGGAACAGGTCTCATCACTGGCTTTGCATCTGCAGCTGGAACAAAGTTTCCGGGACGTCGCCCACGATTACCGCCTGGGTTAGGAGCACCTGATGCTGAACATTGGTCTCGGCCACAACCAGGGGTACCACTATTCTTATCTTGGCGTTTACCTCCAGAAGAATCTTGTGGAGGGTCTGGTTGATGCCTGCCTCTTCCATCACATTGACCAGATTGACTGCGACCGACCCTACCGGCATGACGGTTACTTTGAGGCGGGGACCGACATTTGCCAGTAAATGGCTTCCCGTTACCTGTCCCAGGGGAATTAGTATTTCTTGATTCTCCAGGGCACGGAGGCGGTTCTTAACCTGTTCCGCCGTCCTGGCCGCCAGGCGGCTGATTTCAATAGTATTGGGCTGGATTAACACCGGCCGGCTCTGCGTATCTTTATGAATAAACATGAGATCCTGGTATTTGACTGTCTGGACAATCTCACTTTCCACCGCTTCCGTGATGGCCTCTATGGCAAGAATCCTGGCCCTGGTCTCTGCTATGACAACCAGGGCCGGTTTTACATTTCTCTCCAGGATCATAAATAGAATCAGGGCGAGCAGGATAACAGCAAGTACGATGGTTTTCCCCCCCAGCCGCCGGTAACGGGCCCGCCACCTGCGCATCACCTTCACCTCCATGAATTATCCTATGCATCATAAAGGTGAATGGTGCAAAAGAAAAGGCATCTGGGAGGAGATGCCTTCTAGAGCTTAAGTTTTGCAAAGCGCCTTTTGCCGACCTGAATTATCATCCCCGCTGTGGGAACAATGTCCAGCTCCGGATCGTCGATCCTTTTGCCGTCTATGGTTACACCGCCCTGTTTTATCAGGCGCCGGGCTTCGCTGTTGCTTTGGGCAAGGCCCAGCTGTACCAGCAACCGGACGACCCAGATCTTGCCGTCCTTAAGCTCTTCGCCGGCCAGGGAAACAACGGGTATTTCCGGGGGCAGGTCTCCCCGCTGAAAGACAGCTTTAAAGGCTTCCTCCGCTTCCCTGGCGGCGGCAGGATCATGATAGAGGGCAACAATTTCCCGGGCCAGGCGCATCTTGACATCCCGGGGATGCAGGGTCCCCCGGGTTAAACCTTCTTCTATTTCCCTTATTTCTGCCAGGGGAACATTGGTCACCAATTCAAAATAGCGGATCATCAGCTCATCGGGCAGGGACATTACTTTCCCGTACATTTCTGCCGGGGGCTCGTAAATACCAATGTGGTTGCCCAGGCTCTTGCTCATTTTGTTGACGCCATCGAGACCTTCCAAAATGGGGAGGGTCAGGCAGATCTGGGGTTCCTGCCCCATTTCCCGCTGCAGGTGCCGGCCCATGAGGAGATTGAATTTTTGGTCTGTGCCGCCAATTTCCACGTCGGCCTGCAGGACTACGGAATCGTAGCCCTGCATCAAGGGGTACATGAATTCGTGGATACCGATGGGACGCCCTTCCTGGTAACGCCGGGCAAAGTCATCCCTCTCCAGCATCCGGGCGACGGTGTATTTCCCGGCCAGCTTGATGACATCGGCAAAGGTCAGGGATGCGAGCCATCTGCTGTTGTACTCCACAATGGTTTTGTCCGGATCCAGGATTTTAAAAACCTGTTCCTTATAGGTTTCGGCGTTTTTGTTGATCTCTTCCTCCGACAACTGTTTTCTCGTATCCGAGCGTCCCGTCGGGTCGCCGATGCGGCCGGTAAAATCGCCGATGAGAAAGATAATCTGGTGCCCGATGTCCTGCAGCTGCTTTAGCTTGCGCAGGGGAACGGTGTGCCCCAGGTGTAAATCGGGGGCAGAAGGGTCAACCCCCAGTTTGATCCGCAGGGGCCGGTCCTTCTTCAACTTTGCCACCAGTTCCTCCTCCGAGATTATTTCCGCCGTTCCCCGCCAAAAGACTTCGAGTTGTTTATGAATGTCCATTATCCTACCTCCTTCGTGCCGGGATTGTTGTTCGAAAAAAAAAGAAAAGACCCCGCCGCCCCCTAGGGACGAGAAGGTCTTGAACTTCCCGCGGTACCACCCTACTTGATCCAGTACCCTGGATCCCCTCAGTATCTGTCGCCAGCATCCCCTGTAACGGAAGGAATCCGTTCCGGCCTACTCTCCCCTCAGGGGGATTTGGACCGGACCCTCGGGAGTGTATTTCAACAGCTGCTGTACCGGTTCCCAGCAATTACCGGCTCTCTGAAAACAGCGGGGCTGTTTACTTCTCTCCCTCATCGGTTTCTGTCAGCCTTAACTTTTTGTGGTATTATAGCATATCTGCCCCGGAACTGCAACAAACCTTTCCTCTTTAAAATGCAGGAAAAGGATCATCGGTGCCGAATTACAAAAGGGGGCAAGGGCCAAGGAAGACCATATGCTATAATATAGTTGCCTCAGGAAACGGAATTGGAAGTGGAGGGAACCAATATGGCCAGAAAACAGAAGAAAAGCCGGAAAAAAGGGCTCGGTTTCCTGAAAATATTTTTTCTCCTGATCCTCATGGCTGTCCTGGTTGGAGTCGGTGCAACCGCCGCCTACGTGCTGGCTGCCATCAAGGATATGCCCTCCTTCGATCCGGCCAAGTTGCGGGAAAGCAGCGCCACCTCCTTCGTCTACGATGCCAGGGGTGAACTTTTAACCAAGCTCCACGGGGAAGAGAATAGGGTCCCCGTCAAGCTGTCTGACATCCCCCAGGAACTCCAGGATGCTGTGGTGGCCATCGAAGATGCCCGCTTCTATGAGCACCCTGGCGTGGACCTGCGGGCCATAGCCCGGGCGGCCTGGCGGATTGCCACCCGGCAATCCTTTGAAGGTGGGAGCACCATTACCCAGCAGCTGGTGAAAAACGTTTTTTTGACGCCCGAAACGACCCTGCGACGCAAAATCCAGGAAGCCATTTTATCCCTGCAGATAGAACGTGTTTATACCAAAGAAGAAATCCTGGAGATGTATTTAAATGAAATCCATTTGGGACATGGCACCAATGGCGTCCAGGCCGCAGCCAAAACCTATTTTGGCAAGGATGTCCGGGACCTTAACCTGGCCGAATCGGCGATGCTGGCCGGCATAATCAAGCGTCCCAGCCGCTATTCACCCTATAACGATATGGAAGCGGCCAAGGCCCGGCAGGCCCTGGTGCTGGACCAAATGGTAAAATACGGCTACATTTCCGAGGCCACCGCCCAGGAAGCCAAGGAGTACCCCATTGAAGTTGCCGGCCGCAGCCCCTCCAGCCACCCTGCCCCTTATTTTATTGATTATGTTATCAGCACCCTGGTGGAGGAGCTGGAAGACTACTACGGTTCGGAAACCAATGTCTATGATGCCATTTACCGGGGTGGATTGAAAATTTATACCACCCTCGACCCGGTAATGCAGCACAAGGCCGAAGAGACCCTTGCCAATGGCCTGCCGGAAGGGGAAGTGGATGCCAAGGGCATTGTACAGCCCCAGGCAGCCCTGGTCACCATGGAGACCAAAACCGGCTACATCAGGGCCATGGTGGGCGGCCGGGATTATGAAAATACAAAATTCAACCGGGCTGTCCAGGCCCAGCGGCAGCCCGGCTCCGCCTTCAAAACCTTTGTCTATACAGCGGCCCTGGACAGCGGCTTTACCCCGGCCAGCACCTATATCGACGCACCCGTCGCCATCCCCTTACCCAACGGCCAGGTCTGGCAGCCGAAAAACTCCGGCAACACCTATGAAGGCCTCGTCAACCTGCGCCGGGCCATTGCCCGCTCCCTGAATACCGTTGCCGCCCAGTTGATTATGGATGTAGGGGTGGAGAAGGTTGTAGACTATGCCGAGCGCATGGGCATTACCACCCTGGTGAAAACCGGCTCCTCCAACGACATGCAGCCGGCCATTGCCCTGGGCGGGCTCACCTACGGGGTCACGCCCCTGGACATGGCTGTAGCCTACGGTGTCCTGGCCAACCAGGGGGTGAAGGTGGAGCCCATCGCCATCCTCCGGGTGGAGGATCGGAACGGCAACATCATCCTGGAAAACACCCCTACCCAGACCCAGGTCCTAACCCCTCAAACCAGTTACTTGATGACTGATATGCTCAAGGGGGTTATCACAGGGGGTACCGGCGGACGGGCCAGCATCGGCCGCCCGGCGGCCGGGAAAACGGGCACCACCTCCGATTACAATGACGCCTGGTTCGTCGGCTACACCCCCGATCTGGTAACCAGCATCTGGGTGGGGTGCGACGATCGCGTCCCCGGCCAGAAGACTTACATGGAACGAAACCGGATCGGCAGCGCCCTGCCGGCCCAGCTCTGGGGCAACTATATGAAGGAAGCTGTGAAGGAAATGCCGGTTACCGATTTTGTCCGCCCCAGCGGCATAGTCGGCCTGGAAATTTGCAGCAGGTCCGGCCTTCTCCCCGGAGAACTTTGTCCCCAGGAAGGCATCAGGGGTGAACTGTTTATTCGCGGTTTAGAGCCCAAGGAAGTGTGCTCCGCCCACGAAGAATTGCTGATCTGCCCCGAATCCGGCGCTCTGGCCACCGAATACTGTCCCAACCCGGAACCCCATGTCTATACCCGCCTCCCCGGCGGAGAATTGGAAGGTGCCCCCGAAGAATACTGCACCCTCCACCAGTTCCCGGTGCTGGTAGAGGTAACCATCTGCCGGGATTCGGGACTCCTGGCAACGGATGACTGTCCCCGCACCCGCCGCATCTTTCTCCTCAAGGGCCAGGTGCCAGAAGAATACTGCTACCTCCACGGCAAGCCCCCGGTGATACCCCAGCCTCCCTCGGCGCCCGGTAACGAGGGAAGGAAAGAGGATGAAGGCGAAGAAGGGGAAGAAGACTGGGATTGGGACGGCTGGCTGCCCCCGCCGTCCAACGACAGAAACAACGGGCAACAAAACCGCTACCAGGCGGAACCGTGGAATCCCAATTAACAGCTGACAGCCGACAAGTGACAATTATTACCTTTTACCGCTGAGGGGTAGGGGCACCTGTGCCCATCCGCGGGCTGCCAACGGCCCGGCGCCCGTTGAAGAACACAGGCTGGCCCCTTTGCAAAGCCGCGACCGGGCACGGCCGGCGGCCCAGGGGCCAGCCTTGTATATGGACACAAATTATTGATAAAAGCTGGAGAGTCCCTCTCCAGCTTTTACTTCATGGTAACATCCTTGAAAACATCCCTCATCTTCCTGGCCGCCCGTTTCTGCCGGCATTTCTCACACAGAATTTCCGCGGGTTCCAGGCCCGTCTTTGCCTGCACATACGCCAGTTCTTCCCTGGTAATGAAGGGTTTCCCGCAGCCGGGGCAGGGTAGAAGGGCAAAGGTTTTCCCCCAAATTTCCCTCCTCCCGTTTTCCTCCTTCATTTTGATACTTCCCGTTGGGCAGACCCGGGCACAGGCTCCACAGCCGATGCAAACGGCAGAGGGTTCGGCATAGGGGGTGGACACCTTCTTGGTTATGCCCCGGTTCACCGTGGAAATAGCATAGATCCCCACCTCTTCACAGGCCCGCACACATAAGCCGCACAGGATACAGTCCTCGCCCCGGTAAACTTGAAACCTTTCTTCCTCTTCCAGCCCGTATTCCCGCTGCAAATCCCTCATAAAGTCACTGTCTGGGGCTGCGGCGGCAAGGAGGCGGATTAGGTTTTTCCGCATTTTCCTTATTTTTTCCGTATTGGTCAGGACCTCTACTTCCCCTTTGACCGGGTAGGAACAGGAGACGACCACCCTCCTTCTTTTGCCTTCCAGGACCTCAACAATGCACAGCCGGCAGTTTCCCTGCCCCGGCAGGGCATCTGAATGGCACAGGGTGGGGATGAAAATATTGTTTCTCCGGGCAACGTCCAGGATATACTCGCCGTACTGGGCCTCGCATTGTTTCCCGTCAATGGTTATTATCATGGCGCCGCCCCCTGTTCTTTACGGCTCCAAACCGGCAGGTATCCCGGCATTGGCCGCATTTGATGCATTTGGTCTCGTCTATGGTGTAGGTCCTTCTCCTCTCTCCGGAAATGGCACCCAAAGGGCATTTTTGTGCGCAGAGGCCGCAGCCCCGGCAGGCTTCTTGGTCAATGTAAAACACTGTCAGCTCCTTGCAGACCCCGGCCGGGCAGTACTTATTCTGTATGTGTTCCCGGTATTCCTCCCGGAAGTACCTGATTGTGGAAAGGACAGGGTTGGGTGCAGTTTTTCCCAGGCCGCACAGGGCGGCTTCCTGCAGGGTAGCCCCTATATCCAAAAGGAGCTCTATGTCCCCTTCCCTCCCCCTGCCGGCACAGATATCCTCCAAAATGCCCAGCATCTGCTTGATACCCTCCCGGCAGGGCACACACTTGCCGCAGGATTCCTCGGCCAAAAACTGGAGATAATAGCGGGCCACTTCGACCATGCAGGTGGTTTCATCCATGACGATCATGCCACCGGAACCCATCATGGACCCCGACTCAGTGAGGGAATCGAAGTCAACGGGCAGGTCCAGGAGCTCTTTGGGGATACAGCCCCCGGAAGGGCCTCCCGTCTGGACTGCTTTAAACTCCCGGTCCCGGGGGATCCCACCCCCGATGGAAAAGATTATCTCCCGCAAGGTTATGCCCATGGGTACTTCAATTAAGCCGGTGTTTTTGACCTTGCCTACCAGGGAAAAGACCTTGGTGCCGGGACTTCCCTCGCTGCCAATGGAGCGAAACCACTGGGCCCCCCGGTTGATTATTACCGGTACGTTGGCCCATGTTTCCACATTGTTGAGGACCGTCGGCTTGTCCCACAGGCCCCTCTCCACGGAGCGGATGTATTTCACCCGGGGCTCACCGACCCTTCCCTCTATGGACGCCATGAGGGCAGTGGATTCCCCGCACACAAAAGCCCCTCCGCCCCTCACAATTTCGATGTCAAAATTCATACCCTTCTGCAAAATGTTCCGGCCTAAAAATCCTCGCTTCCGGGCCTCCTCGAGGGCTGCAGCCATGTTCTTAAGCGCCAGGGCATATTCGTCCCTTATGTAGATAAAGCCCCTTTCCGCCCCGATGGCATAGGCGCAAATCAGCATCCCTTCAATGACACTGTGGGGATCCCCTTCCATTATGCTCCGGTCCATAAAGGCCCCCGGATCCCCCTCATCGCCGTTGCAGACTACGTATTTGGGAAAAACATCAACCCTTGCACACTGTTTCCACTTAACCCCGGTGGGAAAACCGGCCCCACCCCTCCCCCGCAAGCCCGACTTCTCAATCTCGTCGATTACTTCCTGGGGAGACATGGTTGTAAGGACCTTTTCCAGGGCCCTGTAGCCATCCCGCTCGATGTAGTCATCGATGGAGGCAGGATCAATTTCCCCGATATTGCGCAGGGCAATTTTATGCTGCCGTTTGTAAAACTCCGTATCCCGGTGGGACTTCACCCTCTCACCGGTAGAAGAATCCAGGTAAAGGAGCCGGGTAATAATCTCATCATTGAGCACCGACCGCTCAAAGATCTCATCGACATCCGTTGCCTTGACACCGCAGTAAAAGATGTCATCGGGCTGGATTTTGACAATTGGTCCCCTTTCACAGAGGCCGTTGCAGCCCGTCGCTTTTGTCACCGGGCGTATGCTGGCCCTGGCGCCGGATTCTTCTATCCTCTTTTTTAAACCTTCATATATTGCCCGGCTGTTGTTGGCCAGGCAACCAGTTCCACAGCAGACGAGAACTGTCTTGACAGGCTTTCTCTTAAACATTAACACTGTTATTCCTTCGCCTCCAAATCCTCCAAGATCTTACCCACCGCTGCCGTTGTAACCCTGCCGTAGTATTGGTCATTGATGACCATTACTGGGGCGATGGCACAGGAACCAAGACAGTTCACGGTTTCCAGGGAAAACTTCCCATCAGTGGTGGTTTCCCCCGGAGCAATCCGTAAAAGCCGTTGCAGCTCTTCCACCAGCAAACTGGATCCCCGGATATGGCAGGCGGTCCCGTCACAGACCTTGATCACGTACTTGCCTTTGGGTTTAAGGGTCAGAGCTTTGTAGAAGGTAGCCATGCTGTAGAGCCGGCTCATTGGCACAGAAAAATGCTCCTGGACCAGGGCCAGGGCTTCCCGGGGCAGGTAATTATAATGTTTTTGAATATCCTGCAGGGCAGCCAATAAAAACCGCTGTTCCCGGGGGTATTTCCCAATAATCTCCTTCGCCTGGGAAAGACCTTCCTCAATGCTACCCGCTGGCATCTATCCACTCACCTTCTCTACTTTAATTAACCCCCGGCCACAACCGGGAAAATGGAAACTTCATCTTCCTCCCCAAGGACTGTATCGGTTCCGGCCAGGTGGACTATGTTCCTCCCGTTAACAAGGATAATGACCCGGTCACTCACCTGGTCACCGGCCAAAACTGCTTTTCTAAAGGAGTCGCCGTACCGCTTGCTCAGAAACTGGAGGAGTTCCCCCACCGTTCCCGAGAAAGCCACGGTGTCTTCCTTTACCCCTGCACAATCCCTGATACTGGCAAAAAATTTTACTTTCATCTTTCCTAACTCCCAGTGGATGATTGCCTGCGGTTCCGGAAGGAAAACCGCAGGCAATCACCCCTTTATCCTGTGGCGCCCTTACCGGAGGGACAGTTCGGCCATTTTCTCCTCCGTCGGCACGCCCTCCTCATTCCAGCCCCTCACTTGATAATACTCCTTGAGCATTACTTCCAGCTGGTTGACCTTGCCCTTGGCCGGTCCTGAGGGCAGGGGTTCTTTTAGGAGCCGCGGGGGCAGGGTATCATCGGCCTTGGTAAAGCCGGCCCGGAGGTTGAAAAGCCGCTCCAGGTTCCAGATCCGTTCGCCGATCTTCAATATCTCCTCATTCGACTCGGTCCAACCCAGGGCCGCCCGCAGCATATCGGCCAGTTCCGGCAGTCCCAGGGCAAAGCTGGTAAAGAGGCAGATCCCTGCCGAATCAAAGACGGCCGTTAAGTCCTGGAAAATCTTGAGCCATCCGGCCTTTTCCTCGGTCACCAGGGGATCGAGCTTTTCCGGAATGCCCAGCACTTCCACGGAAGTCATATAGCCCCGGACATGGCATCCACCCCGGTTGGAAGTGGCATAGGAAAGGCCCATGCCCTGGACTCCCCTGGCATCGTAGGCGGGCATTTCCTGCTTTTTGACCGACATGGAAAGCTCCGGATGCCCATACTTTTCCGCCAGCCGGTAGGATCCCAGGGCCAGCTGATCGCCAAAGCCCTCCCTGAGGCCCGTCATCCTGGTCAGCTCAACGATGGCCTCGGCGTCGCCGAACTTAAGTTCCCGGCCCACCTCTTCCCTGGTCAGGATGCCCTTTTCATACATTTCCATGGCACAGGCAATGGTGGCGCCCATGGTAATGGGATCGAGACCCAGTTCATTGCAAAGGAAGTTGGCTTTGCAGATGGCGGCCAGATCCCCTACACCGCAGGCAGCACCGTAAGACCATTCGGCCTCATATTCCGGGCCCTCGCCGAAGGACTTAAATTTCCCTTCCGGTATTCTGGTCAGGCGGCCACAGCCGATGGAACAGCCGAAGCAGCCCTTGCTCCGGACCAGGTATTTTTCCGCCAGGGTTTCCCCGCTTATGTCCTCGGCATGTTCAAAAACGCCGCCGTCCCTCCAGTTCCGGGTTGGCAGTGCCCCCATCTGGTTGAGGATGTTCACCAGGACCCCGGTACCATAGGCGCGCAGGCCTTCACCGGTCACCGGGTGTTCCTTCAGTTTTCTTCTCGCATCGGTGCAAACTTCCTTGAACTTTTCCGGCTCGGCTACTGCTACCGATTTGGTTCCCCTGACCACAATGGCCTTTAAGTTCTTGGAACCCATGACGGTCCCCATGCCTGTACGGCCCGCCGCCCTGTTTTTGTCATTCATTACCGTGGCAAAAAGGACCCCTTTTTCTCCGGCCGGGCCAATGCAGGCTACCCTGGCATCTTCCGCCGTTTCGGCCAGCAATTGGTCGGTGGTTTCAAAGACATTTTTCCCCCAGAGATGTTCTGCAGGGCGAAGCTCTACCTCATCATCGTTGATCCAGAGGTAAACCGGCTTCTCCGCCTTCCCTTCAAAGATAATTCCGTCATAGCCGGCAAATTTCAGTTCCGGGCCAAAATGCCCGCCGGAGTTGGCACAGCCTATGGTTCCCGTCAAGGGGGCCTTGGCGATAACCATATATCTGCCTGGACTGGCCGCCATGGTGCCGGTGAGGGGTCCGGTCATAAAAATCAACTTGTTTTCGGGGCTCAGAGGATCGACCTGTGGATCAACTTCGTCCATCATAATCTTCGTCGCCAGGCCCCTGCCGCCCAGGTACAATTTGGCATCATTCAGATCCAGGGCTTCTTTTTTGATGCTGCCTTCGGAGAGATTAACCCGTAAAATGGTTCCGGCCCAACCGAACATTATTCACCCACCTCCCCGAACAACTCCTTGAATCTTTCCGCAATATCCTGCTTGCGCTTTATTGTACTGGGGGCGGCCTCCTTGAATTCGATGGCTCCGGCCGGGCAGTATTGGGCACATTGGGGCTCGCCGTTGCAGAGATCGCACTTTACTACCCTGTTTTCCACAGGGCTTACGGTAATGTTCCCCAGGGGGCAGGCACTGACACACAGCTTACACCCGATACACCTTTTGTCCTCAATGGTCACCGTGCCGTCTGCCCCTTTGGTGATGGCCCCGGTGGGACATACCTTCATACAGGCCGGATCATCGCACTGCAAGCACATTATCGGCACTGATAGGGCTGCTTCATCGTACATCAGCACCGATACCCTGGCCGTCTTGGGATTGAAGGCCTTGGTTTTGTTAAATGAGCAAACAATCTCACAGGTCCTACAGCCAATACACTTGTCCGGTGCTAGCATGAGGATTTTGCTCAATTAACCTCTGGTCACCGGTATTTCCGGTGCCAGAACTCACCTCCTTTTCCTTATTCTGGCTTCCTGAAACCTGTTCCCCCCACTTCCTTCCAGGAGGTATTCCAGCCGGCCATAGGCTGCCGTGGCTTTGACAGGCCATCCTTACAGGAACATAAAAACACCTCCCACCGTAAGGAGATAATTACCGGCCAAAACCACAGTAGGCCTCGGCTGGCACCGTAAGCCGGTGCCCGCTGCGTGCCTTCCCCTTATGCTTTGACTGGCCTTTGCCAAAAAAAAGATAGTTTGCAATATTGGGCGGTGAAAAAAAGACAAGATCCAGTTACAGCCAGCAGTGGAAGAACGGTGAGGGGGAGGAATTTTAATGTAAATACTACATGGGTCTATTTTCAGGCAATTAAATCCTTTCAATTTAATCTTACCTGCTTGTGAAAAATGTGTCAATATTTAACTTCGAACATAACGCTCTCCCCCCGGCCACAAATAGGAAAAGCTGGAGAAGCAGCCTCCAGCTTTGCCTTTCCCGGCATTAACTTTTGACAGGCATCGGGAAGACAGTTATTTGGTCAACCTGGCCACGGTGACACCGGTGCCCCCTTCCCGGTATCCCCCCAGGCGGAAGTTTTCCACATGGGGGTGCCGGGCCAGGAGGTCCTGGACGGCTTTCCGCAACGCCCCGGTTCCCTTTCCATGAATCAGGTACACCTGATCCAGGCCGGCAAGATAGGCGTCATCCAGGTATTTTTCCACCTGGTAAAGGGCCTCATCGGTAGTTAAGCCCCGTAAATCCAGCTCCGCCGACACCTCCCTGGCCTTGGTCCGGTAGAGGCGCCCGGTGCCGGAGCGGGAAGCAGCCTCAGCCTCCGGGTCCACCCGCCGCAGCTGATCCAGGTCCACGGTAACCTTCATCAGCCCCACCTGGACCAGGACCTGCTTGCCCTCGGGGGGTTCCAGGACATAACCCTTCTGGTTCAGGTGGGTAATTAAAACCGCCTCTCCCGGTTTTAAATCCCGGGGTATCTCCCGGTTTTCCTCGGGCAGCAGTTCCTGAATTTCCTCCTCCAGCTCTTCCCGCAGCTTCTCCAGACCCTTCCTGGCCTCCTGGGCCAGCAGGGTCCGCTCCCGGTCCAGCAGATGCTTGCTTTCTTTGCGCAGCTCAGCCAGGATCGTTTCCGCTTCCCTGCGGGCCCTGTTCACGAGCAGGAGGGCCTCCTGACGGGCTTTAGCCAGGGTTTGGCGGCGCTGTTCCTCCAGCCGGGCCACTTCCCTTTCGTAGCGCTCCTGCAGGCTTTCCAGGCGGTTGCGCATCCGTTCCGCTTCCGTCCGGTCGTGAAAGGCCTTTACCCTGTCCTCCTCCAGGGACCGGATCAGGTCCTCCACCCGGACCGCCTCCTTGCTCAGAAAAGCCCTGGCTGTCTCAATTACCTCCTCCGGCAGGCCCAGACGCTGGGCGATGGCAAAGGCGTTGCTGCTCCCGGGTACACCGATCAGCAGATTGTAGGTTGGCTGCAGGGTTTCAACATCGAACTCCACAGAGGCATTCTCCACCCGGGGATACTTATAGGCAAAGGTCTTCAGTTCACTGTAATGGGTGGTGGCGACGACCCGGGTCTCACGGGCGTGGAGATAATGGAGAATAGCCATCCCCAGGGCGGCGCCCTCCGTTGGGTCCGTCCCGGCACCCAGTTCGTCCAGCAATACCAGGGACCGGGAAGTACAGCGCTTGAGAATGTCTATGATATTCTTCATATGCCCGGAAAAGGTGCTCAGGCTCTGCTCGATGCTCTGTTCGTCCCCTATGTCCACAAAAACCTGGTCAAAGACGGTGGTTTCAGCCCCGGTGGCAGCGGGAAGGTGCAGGCCCGCCTGGGCCATCACTGCCATGAGACCCAGGGTCTTTAAGGTCACTGTCTTGCCCCCGGTATTGGGGCCGGTAATGACCAGGATGTGAAAATCACGCCCCAGGTAGAGGTCTATGGGAACCACTTCCCCCTCCAGCAGGGGGTGGCGGGCCCGGGGAATATCGATATACCCCTCCTGGTTGAAGCGGGGCTCAACGCCATCTACCTCCAGGCTGTAGCGGCCCTTGGCAAAGGCAAAATCCAGCCGGGCCAGGATGGACAGATTATTATTGACCTCCTCGGCCACCTGGGCTACTGCCTGGGAAAGTTCCGCCAGGATCCTTTCCACTTCCCGCTTTTCGGCAGCCTGGTACTCCCGCAGGCGGTTGTTGAGCTCCACCACCGCCATGGGCTCGATAAACAGGGTTGCCCCGCTCCCCGACTGGTCATGGACTATTCCCGGCACCTGATTCCGGTATTCCTGCTTGACGGGGATCACGTAGCGGTTCTCCCGGATGGTCACTATGGGTTCCTGGAGGTACTTCTGCATGGTGCTGGAGCGGACTATACTGTCCAACCGCTCCTTGACCCGGTTGTTGAGGCTGGCAATCTGCCGGCGGATCCGGTACAGCTCTTCGCTGGCCCTATCGGCCAGTTCCTCTTCCGAAACTATTGCTGCCCGGATCCGGTCCTCCAGGGCAGGAAAATTTTGGATTTCAGACGCATACTTCTGGAGCAGGGGGCTTTCTTCCCCCAGGGAGGAAAAAAAATTCTGCAGGCGTCTTCCGGCCGCCAGGACATCGGCCACCGCCAGCAGCTCCCGGGGTTCCAGGCTGGACCCAAGCCGGGCCTTGCGCAGGGCCGGCCTGATATTGCTGATCCCCTCCAGGGGAATCAGGGAAAAGGACCGGAGGATGTTCCGGGCTTCCGTCGTTTCCTGCTGCCTCTGCCGGATTAGTTCCAGGTCAACTGCCGGTTCCAGGGCCAGGGCCAGCTCCCGTCCCAGACTGCTGGCCGCCAGCCGCCCCAGCTTCTCCCTGATCCGGGGAAATTCCAGCTTCTCCAAAACCTTTTTCTCCATCAGCCACACCTTTCTCACTTTTTAATCAACAAAGGCCGTCTGCCAACGGTATTTTAATTCCCTTCCGGCCTGCCGTCAAGGCTGCCGGTCCCACCGGCCAGACGGATTTTTAAGGAAAAACCAGGCTTTACCCGGAACCGCCCGTCCCCTTTCCCAATTAAAGATCCAGAAGGGCCAGGAGGGCCGGGGCAATGTCGGTCAGGGTCCGGATCCGGGCGGCCGCTTCCCTATGCCGCCGGCCCACCAGCAGGGTGGGAACCGGGTTGGCGGTATGGGTTTCCACCGAGAGATCCTCTATATTCCCGTGGTCACTGGTTAAAACCACCAGGGTTTTCTCCAGATCAACCCCCGCCAGGACTGCAGCATAAAAGCGGTCCAGGAGGTTGAGGACCCTTTCGGCCCAGTCCCGGTTGCCGCTGTGGCCGACCCGATCGGTCTGGAAATACTCAAAGAGGGTAAAGTTGTATTCCTGACTCAGGCGGGCCAGGATGGCCCCCGCCTCCTCCGGGGAAAAGATGGGTACATCATGCCCCCGTTCCCGCAGGCTCTCGTTGGTGATATCCTGGTAGACCGCCCTCCCCTCCCGCAGATCTTCCAGCTGGCGCAGGGGCAGGCCGGCCGCCAGGGTCACCTCGGTGGTCACACTGTGCCGCCTCTTGCCCGCGGCCACCAGCTGGAAATACTCGGGGGTGAAGGCGTTGGCAAAGGTGGCTGTGTACCCTCCCTCCAGGACCTTTTTTAAGATGCTGTCCCTGGCAATGAGTTCCCGCAGGGGCTGGGGCGGATAGGCATTGTGGTGCCGTCCCAAAACCCTGGCCCCGTTCTGTCCCGTGAGGATTGCCGTCTGTCCCGTGGCGCTCTGGGGCAAACCAGGCACCCCCAGGGTACAGTCGGTGGGCACCAGGCTGACGCCCCCGGCAAAGTGGGGAGCCGCCGCCCGGATGAGGGGAGAGCCCCCCAGGAGGCGCCGCCAGGTGGGGGTGGCCGCCGTTACCAGGGGATTTCTGTGCCCATCGTCCTCGCCCAGGCCCAGGCCGTCGATAAAAATGAGCAGAATCTGCACAAGGATCACCGCTTCGCAAAATAGTCCCGCACCCTTTCCCAGGGCCAGGTGTTGATCAGGTCCTGGGGTTCCAGCCAGGCACGCCTGGCCACCGTAAGTCCATAGGCCATCTCCCCCAGCCCCTCCCCTGCATGGGCATCGGTGTTGACCGCCAGTTTCACTCCCATTTCCCTAGCCCGCCTGGCCCAGGTATCGGTCAGGTCCAGCCGGTCGGGGGAGGCATTGATCTCCAACACCGTTCCCCATTGGGCGGCCGCCGCCAGCACCGCCTCCAGATCCACCTCGTAGGGCTCCCGCCGGCCCAGGATGCGGCCGCTGGGGTGGGCCAGGATATCCACATGGGGATTGGAAATGGCCTTGATAATGCGCCGGGTCATGGTTTCCCGGTCCTGGCGGAAGTGGGAATGGACCGAGGCTATGACCACATCCAGCTGCCGGAGTACCCCGTCGGGAAAGTCCAGGGAACCGTCGGGTAAAATATCGACCTCCGCGCCCGCCAGCAGCTGGAACCCGGCAGGCAGTTTCTCATTTATCCGCCGCACCTCTTCCGCCTGCTCCAGAACCCTTTCCGGTGTAAGGCCCCCGGCGATCCCCAGGGAATGGGAATGGTCGGTAATGGCCAGGTACCGGTATCCCAGGGCCCGGGCCGCCGCCGCCATCTCTTCTATGTTTTCTATACCGTCGCTCCAGTTGGTATGGCAGTGGAGATCCCCCTGGATATCCGCCAGGGTGACCAGGGAGGGGAGCCTGCCGGAAGCGGCAGCTTCCACCTCCCCCCGGTCCTCCCGCAGCTCCGGGGGAATATAATCAAGTTCCAGCAGCCGGTATATATCCTTCTCTTCCTCAAGCTGAATTGCCTTGCCAGATTTAAGGACCCGGCATTCAGCCAGTTCGAGGCCGAGGGAGGCAGCCCGTTCCTGCAGGCGCCGGTAATGGCGGCGGGAGCCCGTCGCCCACAGCAGGGCCGGGGCGTACTGGTCCGGAGTCACCGCCCAGAGATCGACTTCAATGCCGAGCCTGGACACGGCCACGATCCGGTTCTTTCCTTTGGCCAGGATCCGGGCAAGGTGGGGAGAATGGGAAAAGAATTCGATAATCTTTTCCCCCTGCCCGGTTGCCACCAGGATATCTATATCCCCCACCTCATCCCGGCGCCGCCGCAGGCTGCCGGTAAAGCTTAGGGCCTCTATCCCGTCCAGGGCGGCCAAATCCTGAGATAATTCTTCGGCCAGGGGCAGGGCCACTCCCAGGGGTACCCGTCCCTGCCGGTTGTTGATTAGATTGATGCCCTTCAAGATCTTCAATTCCGTCTTGGCCCCCAGGCCGGGGAGCTGGCGCAGCCGCCTTTTCCGGGCCGCCTCCTCCAGCTGGGCCAGGGTGGTGATGCCAAGATGGGAATAAATGGTGTGGACCGTCCTGGGGCCCACCCCGGGCACTGCCAGCATCGCCAACAAACCCGGAGGCACTTCCTGCCGCAGCTCTTCCAGAAAGCGGCAGGTGCCCGTCCTCAGGAACTCGTCGATTTTGGCGGCCAGTTCCTTCCCGATCCCGGGGATGGTCGCCAGTCTCCCCTCCTGCCACAGCCGGCGGATATCCCCGGGAAACCCTTTCAGGGCCCGGGCGGCCCGCCGGTAGGCCCTGATGCGGTAGGGATTGTCGCCCTTTATTTCCAGCAGATCGGCAATTTCCGCAAACAACCAGGCTGCTTCCAGTTTATCCAAATCCTTTCCCTCCTGGACTCCTTACAATTCCCTTCTCTCCAGGGGCACCGGTCCTCCCGGCCGCGGCCAGCCCGGGACATCTTCCCCGGGCAGATACCCTTCCACCAGATCAAGAAAGGCCGGCAGGTATTCTTCCAGGTAGGGGGCAAAGACGGAGGAGGACAGGGCCTGCTCCACCGGCGGCAGGGGCACAAGCTGCAGGATACCGAGGAAAAAGGCCATGGCCACCAGGGCTACCAGGGCACCCATCAGGGCGCCGCTGAGGGCATTGACGGTGCCCAACCCAGGCCACTTGACCACCTCGGTGCAAAG
>DUTA01000144.1 GCA_012842325.1 Bacillota bacterium
CACACGTTCTTCCCAAAGCTGACGTTTGTCTTGGGTCACCACACCAGTCACCTCGCTAAGTTATGATGGTTCGATTATCCCACCACAACAAAACTGGTGCTATGTGGGTTAGCTTTGACGTTTACGATTATCTCGCTGTCCTTTTTCTTACATCGCCTGCTTCCTAAACTGCAGGGGCGTGAGGTTTTCGTACTTGCGGAACATCCGGATGAAATGGCTACTGCTGTTAAAGCCGACACGCAGGGCGATTTCCTCGATAGAAAGGCTCGTATGAAGCAACAGGGCCTTGCCCCGGGTGAGCCTCTGGTTCAGCAGGTATTCATAGGGGCTGAAACCGGTATGCTTCTTGAACAGGCGGGATAGGTGATACTTGCTCATCCCGATGCTTTTTGCCAGTTCATCGAGGCGGAAGGACTGGTTGTATTCAGCTTCGATCTGGTTGATGGCTAGCTCCACCGGGGCGGGTAGGGTCGGGCGATCCTCCCGGTGTGAAGTCAAAAGCAGAAGCTCCGTGAGGATCTGGACGATGAGACAGGACCCGAGGACATCAAGTCGCAGGTCCTTTTTGTTCAGCATCTCATGGATCCGGCGGATGTGTTCCAGGATGACGCTAGTCTTTGGCACGGGGAAGACTGGACCCTGGGTCTGGTAGATCTGTTCCACATAGCCGGCACTTTCACTGCCATTGAAATGCAGCCAGATGATCTCCCAAAGGTCCTCTGGGTCCGTGTGGTAGACCTGGTGGTCCATGCAGTTGATTAAGAACCCCTGCCCTGGCTCCAGGACATAGGTCTTCCTTCGGTATTCTAGATAGCCTTTACCCCGGCAGGTGTAGACCAGCAGCATGCTATTGAGGCCCCGCCGCTCTGTGCGGTAATCAGGGGTGGCCCACAGATGCCCCGCCGATTGGACATAGTAGAACAGCGAGCGGGCTAACGGGGTGGGCGTGTGAAAGGTCCGCCAGGATCTGTCTTCGCAAGCCGTCAGTCTTCCCATGATGTGGCTCCCGCAAGAAATGTATATTTCTTAGCAACTTGTCCTAATGATTCCCGTACAACAGCCTAGTATAATCATAACTAAGATAACATGATCCTGCGATTTTGTGTAGCTTAGACTTAGGAGGTTGCTCTATGAGCATCAAGCCCATTCGGCCCAAGTGGAAGGGCACGATGACAGACCGGGAACGCTTTAACCGCCAGATGCACTACCAGTCCTTTGATCGCACTTTCAACATGGAGTTTGGGTATTGGCAAGACAATTTTCAGGAATGGAACATATTCAGGGAGAACAACATCACAAACAATGCCCAAGCGGATCGGTTTTTCAATTTTGACCGCATTGCCGTGGTCGGAGGGAATATCTGGTTGTCTCCGCCTTTCGAAGAAGAGGTGATACGGGAGACGGACACTACCCGGGTCATGGTGAACCGGGATGGGCTGATCGTGGAAGTGCCGAAACAGGGCAGACAGACGATCCCCCGCTGCCTTGGCTCCTCGATCAAGACCCCGTCCGATTGGCAGCGGGTGAAGGAAGAACGGTTCCGCAGGGACGATCCCGCCAGAAAAGTGAACATCGAAGCGCTAAAGCAGAGGCATCCTGCGGATAGGGACTATCCCCTTGGTGTCCATTGCGGTTCGATGATCGGAAGGATTCGGGACCTGCTTACCGTTGAGGGCTTGGCCTATGCCTGCTACGATTATCCGGATATGGTGGAAGATATGGTGGAGACCGCCTGTGTCCTGGTGGAGGACTTCTTGGATCAAGTGTTACCCCATTTCGATTTCGATTTTGCCTCCGGCTGGGAAGACATTTGCTTCAACCATGGTCCCTTGGTGACGCTAGATTTCTTTAGGAATGTTGTCGTCCCGCGCTACAAGCGGATCAACAAGAAACTGAAGCAATACGGCATCGATCTGTGGTATACCGATTGTGACGGGGATGTGCGGCCGCTTCTGCCCTACTTCCTGGAATCGGGCATCAACTGTCTTTTCCCCTATGAAGTAAACAGCTGCACCCATCCTAGGGAGATACTGGAGGAGTACGGCAAAGAGCTCCGGATCATGGGCGGTTTCGACAAGATCCAGCTGATTAAAGGGAAGGAAGCGATCAAAGAATACATGGAATCCCTTATTCCCCTGGTGGAACGAGGTGGTTACATTCCCTTCTGCGATCACCGCTGTCCGCCCGACGTGACACCAGAGAATTATCTGTATTACCTCGATCTAAAAGAACAGATCTTCGGTATGAAGTAAAGGTTTCCCCAGGGCCCGGCATCTGTACCGGGCCTTGTTGCCCTTGGTCTCTTGCAGCTCCTACCCTTCTTACCGATAGGCACCGCCCTATCCCGCCCAGAATCTTCCGTTTTTCGTTGAATCAGCTTTGTCCCCTATGGTATAGTAGTAGCAAGTGACCCGGGTCTTGGTTTGTGCTGGGTCGAACGGGAGGAGGGCAGTGATGGATTTTCTCAGTCTTGCGGCAAAACGGCGTAGCGTACGCTCCTACTCAGCCAAACCCGTAGAGGAAGAGAAACTGAAAGCGTGCTTAGAAGCAGCGAGACTTGCTCCCTCGGCCAACAACCGGCAGCCGTGGAGATTGATTGTGGTTAAGGCGCCCGAAATACGGGCTAAGCTTGTCGAGGTTGCCGGTGGGCAGAGATTTGTCGGGGAAGCGCCAATCGTCATTGCCGCGGTGGCCCTGGACCCAAAGCGCCTCATGCGTTGCCAGATCCCCGCCTACGCGGTAGATGTGGCCATCGCCTTAGACCATCTTACCCTAGCGGCGGCCTCACTGGGTCTGGGCACCTGCTGGATTGGCCATTTTGACCAAGGGGAGGCCAAGGAGCTCCTGAAGGTTCCCCGGGAATACCAGATTGTCGCATTGACTCCTCTAGGGTACCCGGCCGTCGGGGAGGAGAGACCGAGATCCCGCAAGCCGCTGGATGCATTGGTTAGCTGGGACGTCTGGTCGTAGAAGGGCGCGTAGGTCTATGGGCAAAGCCCGCACACTGGTTGGGTGGCTAGGCACCCTTGGGTATCTATTCATGGTGGTGACCGCGGCCAGGGAAGAGCAGTTTACGGCGTCCTTTATGCTGTCTTTTCTAGAGCGGCGTTTTCCGGATCTTTCACCGGAGCAGCTGCAGACAGTTGTTTTTGTTATACGTAAGGCGATCCATGTCACGGCCTACGGCGTGCTGGCCCTTTTTTGTTACTACGGGAGCGTGGGCACGAGGGTACTCAAGCGGGCACCTTTCTTGTCCGCGCTTTTCTTGGCCTTGATCGTCGCCGGGCTGGATGAGTTCATCCAAACCTTTCAAAACGGAAGAACGGGTGCCCTGGCCGATGTGGCTATCGACGGCGTGGGTATCGCGTTGGCCTTGTTGTTGCTCAGGATCTTGCAGGGCCGGAAACAACCAACTGGATTGAAGGATTGATGCTTGTGAATCCCATTCTGAAGGTCAAACTCCTTACGCCCGAGGCAAAAGTACCGGAGTATGCCCATGAGGGCGATGCCGGTCTGGACCTGTTTGCCGTTGGAGAGGTGGTGATCCCGCCGGGGGAAGTGGCCCTGGTGGGGACAGGGATCAGTATAGAGCTGCCTCCGGGTACCGAAGGACAGGTGCGGCCCCGCAGCGGCTTGGCGCTCAAACATCGAGTCACCGTCCTCAACAGCCCGGGCACCATCGACCAGGGGTACCGGGGAGAAGTGAAGGTCCTGTTGTTTAACTGTGGCAAGGAGCCTTTTTGCGTCGTGCCCGGTACGAGGATCGCTCAGCTGGTGATCGCTCCGGTCCATCGGGTGGAGGTTACGCCGGTTGTATCCTTGAGCGCGACCTTGCGACAGGATGGGGGTTTCGGTTCTACGGGTCTTTGATCCCGAGCTATTTGCCTGCTTGGGCTGTTCTGCTTAGCTCCGTCGATGGAGAAATAGATTTCGTCCTTGCTTAGATGTGACTGGGGTTTTGACATAAGCCCAGGGAAAAAAAGAAAGAACGTGTGCTAAGTTGACCGTTCGATCCCATTTCGTTCCAATATTTCATCTGGCGTGCCAAGCTCCTTTGGCAGTAGTCTCACCGTGTAACCGGCTAGGACCGAGAATTCCATCACATGGAAGATGCCGTAATATGAGCCTTGGAAGACAATTACGTA
>DUTA01000081.1 GCA_012842325.1 Bacillota bacterium
ACCGAGACAAGTTTGCCAAACATCATATCTTGTTCCAGGAACGGAATCAGGATTACGACTATCTCCGTGCAGTATTTCATGAATAACGAATACAGGCAATAAAGTTGAAATAAGGACGAGATTGCCCTGAGATTAATACGCCACTACCTGCGCGCATGGCCCACGGGCCAATGAACAGGGCCCTGGGCCCTTTTACTGGAAAGCCCAGGACCTCATGAGTGTAACCGCCCGTTACCAAAGAATTCGTCAAGCTTGGTGAACCGCCGTATACCGAACGGTAAGTACGGTGGTGTGAGAGGCCGGGGGCTAGGCGCCCCCTCCTACTCGATTAGGACTGGTTCCTCCCCGTATCCTTTGCTGTTTCCTGCTGTTCCCGGTTGGCCACCACCCCGTGGCGGCTCTCCACGCCGATGGCAGCGTCGGGGCAGATCCGCTCGCACTGGTGGCAGAGGATGCAGCCTTCGGCATCGACCTCGACACTGGGAGTGCCGTAGACGCCGAGGCGGTCGGACCAGCTGATGACAGCGACGGGGCAAACCTCGATGCAGAAGCCGCATCCTTTGCAGAGGCCGGGGTAAACAGTCCAGGAGCCGCCCCGGGGCACCTCGGAGCGAAAGCCCACAAAGGTCTTTCCGTCTTCTTTTAAGGTCTTCTGTTCCACTGGCTCTCAGCCCCCTCTGCCACTGCTATTTTTTGGAAGAGCTCCTGGCCCCGGGCAAAGGCCCGGTAGTTCAGTTCCGCCAGCTGGGGTTTGGCGGCAAACTTTTCCCGGAATTTCTCCTCCATGGATTTTTTTACAATCTCCGGCGGCAATATTCGGCTGGCGGCAATGATGGCCCCCAGGATGATAATGTTGAAGACCCGGGGGCTGAGTTCCTCCTTGGCCACCCGGGCGGCCGGGATCCCCACTGCTTTGCCCACCGGGGGCGGCTGGAGGGGTTTTCCCGGCCGGTTGCTCACCTGATCGGCAAAGGCTTCCGGGGCCACCGTATCCCAGTTGTGGACCCCGATGGCCTGGTCGTCTATTTCCGGGGGCTGGAGGGCGGAACTGTCGTAAATGAAGAGGGTGTTGGGGGTGAGATATCTTTTGGTGCGCTCTACTGCCCGCTGACTCAAGGCCACCAGAATGTCGGCCTTTTTAAATTTGGGGGCGCCGATCCTTTCCGTCCCCATTTGGACAAAGGCAATGGAGACACCGCCCCGCTGTTCCACCCCAAAGTTGGGGATGTAGGCGGCTTCCATGCCGGCCAGAAAGGCTGCTTCGGCCAGGATTTCCCCCACCGCCTGGACACCCTGTCCCCCCTCGCCGGCCAGGGCGATCTTGGTTAGCGCTGCCATCCTAATGGACCTCCTTTTCTCCGGGCACCTTGATTTCCCCGACGGGAAATGCCTTTGCCATCTTATTTTTGACGTAGTCGAGGGTTTCCCGGGCGTTGGTTCCCCAGTTGGTGGGGCAGGAGGAGAGGACCTCCACAAAGGAGAGCCCCCGCCCTTCCATTTGGTTTAGCAGGGCCCGGCGGATGAATTTCTTCAGCTGGGGGTAGTTGAGGATGGTCCCCCTGGCTATATAGGCCCCGGCCCCGGCAATGGCAGCCATCATCTCCGGGCCCATGGTGGGGGGGCCGGTGAGATTGATGTCCCGCCCCAGGGGCGTTGTCTCTGTGGCCTGATCCGGCAGGGTGGTGGGGGCCATCTGACCGCCGGTCATGGCATAGACGGTATTGTTGCAGAGGATGATGGTGATGCGGTCATTCCGGGTTGCCGCATTGACCAGATGCTGGGCGCCGATGGCGTACCCGCCGCCGTCGCCCATATAGGCAATGCCGACGGCCTCCGGCCGGGCCCGTTTTAAGCCGACGATGACGGGGGTGGTCCGGCCGTGGTGGGTCTGGATGCTGTCCACATTGAAAAAATCCCAGCTGAGGAGGGAGCAGCCGATATCGCAGCCGTATACCACCCGGTCCCGGATCGCCAGCTCATCGATGGCTTCCCCCAGGGCCTTGAGAATAATGGGATGGCCACAGCCGGGACAGAACTTGTGGGGTTTGGTTTCCCGGCGCCAGGAGCGGGGCATATTTTCCACGGCCGAGATAATCCTTTCCGGTTCCCTTCTGGCTGTCATCCTGGTTCACTCCTTTCCCGTGAGCAGGGTCCGGGCTTTTTCCTGGACCTCCTCCGCCGTTATGCCTACACCGGGACGAAGGAGGGTACAAAGGGGGACTGCCAGGCCGTACAGGGCCTCCTTGACCAGGCTGACCAGCTGCCCGTAGGCTGATTCCAGGACCAGGAGGCAGCTGCTCTTTTCGGCGGCCTGGCGCAGGGCGGCGGTGGGAAAGGGCCGCAGGGTGATGGGCCGAAAATAGCCCACTGGAAAACCCTGCTGGGCCAGGGCGTCCCTGGCTTCCCGGGCCGCCCGGGCGACGATGCCGTGGGCAACCAGGGTAACCTGGCTGCCCTCGGTGCCCACCTCTTCCCATTCCGCAATTTGGGGGGCAAGGCCCTCGTAGTCGCCGATGTGCTGCTCCAGGACTTCCAGCAGCTCTTCCTCGATATTGAAGGTATTGCGATGATGGGCGGGGGGCCGGTCCCGGCCCGGGAGGCCCGGCTTCAGGACCAGGGCTTCAGAGGGCACCAGCTCCAGCCCCCCCTCTTCAGGGTTATAGAGGGTGACGGCTTCCCGCATCTTGGCCTGGTAACCGTCCCCCAGGACAAAGGCGGGAAAGCGGTACCGCCAGGCGGCGTTAAAGGCCTTGATGGTGTAATCGAAGAGCTCCTGGTGCGAGGCGGTGGAGTAGACTATGCGCAGGCCTTCGCCATTGCCGCCGAAGCAGGTCAGGCGGGTTTCCTGCTGGGAATAGATGACGGTGGCCGTGGAAGGACCTCCCCGCTGCTGGATGATCCAGACGGCGGGGATCCGCATCATCTCCGCCATGGAAATGGGCTCCTGCATGAGGACGTTGCCGGGGCCGGAAGTCCCGGAAAAGGCCTTTTTCCCGGCCAGCACACCGCCTATGGTGGCAAAGCCGGCGGAAAGTTCATCCTCAGTCTGGAGGAAAGCCTTTCCGAACAGGGGCGCCAGGCGTGTCCAGTGGTGCATGAGTTCATTCTGGGGTGTTATGGGGTAACCGTACATGATGTCGGCGCCGGCAGCCAGGGCTCCCCAGGCGACCACCTCATTCCCGGTGATGAACATGCGCTGTTCCTTATCCACAATCCTGGCCATGTTGTACCTCCTTAATGGAATATGGTGCTCCTTGCCCTTTTCTCCCCGGCACAGCTTCCGCTGCAGGTTTCCAGGCGGTGTCTGCCCAACCCAATCTGCCTCCGGGGAAAGGAAGCCGGGCTCCCTGCAGAGTACCAAATTGTTGCCGGCCTGGAGTGTAATAGGCCATAGTTTCGTTCAATATCTTGATATTTCTGGGTGAGTTATCCCAGGGTATTTTGCTTAAGTCAAAAAGCTCGCCAATGTGCATACTAAGCTGGTCCAGGATAACAACCGGCATGG
>DUTA01000082.1 GCA_012842325.1 Bacillota bacterium
CATCTGTGGCCGGACCCCCTGCTGGCCGGGCGGCTCCCGGAGCAAGGGGAGCCGGGCTGGTTGTCTTCCGCCCTGGCGGAGGCTGCGGCGGCCATCGGGGACCGGCCGGTGTATGTCACCCTGGACATCGACCTCGTCGATCCCGCCTTTGCCCCCGGCACCGGTGCCCCGGAACCCGGCGGCTGCACCCCCCGGGAGGTGCTGGCTGCCTGGCCCCTCTTCAACAGGCTGCAGGTGGTGGCTTTCGACCTGGTCGAGGTGGCCCCTGTCTATGACCGGGCCCAGATTACTTCCCTGCTGGCGGCCAAGCTGGTCCGGGAGGCAATTCTCGCCTTCGGCTGGAGCTATTTGCAGAGGAATATGCACCCAAGGCAGGAATAGTTTGCTAAACGTCGTATAAATAATTTAATCTCCGTTTATGCTAGGGGTCATGAAGGGAGGCATTTTATGACTTCCTCCTGGCTACATACAGTCCAGAGTAAAGGGAAAGGCTTGCTGCAGAGACTTCCACCCCAGTGGCAGAAATTATTTCTCCCCAGTACCCTTTTCTTGCTGCTGATTGGTATTCTCCTCTTCACCAGCCGGCGTCCCGAGCCCCTCTGGGCCGTCAGCCTCAATGGCCAGGTTGTCGGCTGGGTGCAGGACAGGGAGGCCCTGGAGGAGGCCCTCCGCCAGCTGGAGGAGGAAAAGGAAGCCGAGTACGGCGAGGGCGTAGAACTGTCCGGCACCCTGGAATTTACCCAGGTTACCGAACCGGACCTGGAACCGGAAGAACCGAACCGGCTGGCCGGCCGTCTGGAAAAACTGATGACCTATACGGTACCGGCGGCCGTTATTGTGGTAAACGGGGAACCGGTGGTAGCCCTGGCCGGGGAAGAGGAAGCCCGGCGGGTACTGGATGCAGTCCAGATAGAGTATCTTTCCTCCGAAGAAGGGGCAGTCCTGGAGGAGGTCGTAATTAAGGAAAATGTTGCCATTGAACCGGACCGGGTGGCCGTCGACCGGATTAAAGATCCCGAAGAGGCCCTCCGGATCCTCCTGCAGGGAACCGACGAGGTGATCACCCACCGGGTAGCCAAGGGGGAATCCCTCTGGAGTATTGCCGTCTCTTACGACCTGACCGTGGAAGACCTGAAAAAGGCCAACCCGGATCTAAAATCGGATTTGCTCCAGATTGACCAGGAACTGAGCCTGGTAGTGCCCAAGCCCTATCTGACCGTCGTGACCAAAGAGACGGTAACCTACACCCAGGATATCCCATACCCGACCCGCACCGTCCAGGACAGCAGCCTGTGGGTATATGAGCGGCAGATCCGGGAAGAGGGCAAGCCAGGCCGCAAAGAAGTAACCTGGACCATAGTCCGGGAGAACGGCCAGGAAATACAGCGGGAACTGGTGTCGGAAAAGGAACTGGAAGAACCGGTAACCCAGGTGGTGGCCGTCGGGACCAAGATGCCGGTGGCCCAGGGAACAGGAAGACTGAGCTGGCCCATGAGCCGGGGCAGCATCACCTCCCGCTACGGCCTCCGCAGTGGTCGCATGCACAGCGGCGTCGATATCGCCGCCCCCACCGGTACCCCCATCTACGCTGCCGACAGCGGTGTGGTTACCATGGCCCAGTGGTACAGCGGCTATGGGAAAACAGTAATCATCGATCACGGCAATGGCATATCTACCCTCTACGGCCATTGCTCCGAGATCCTGGTCCGGGTCGGCAGCAAGGTGGAAAAGGGGCAGCTCATTGCCCGGGTGGGAAGTACCGGCCGCAGCACCGGCTCCCATCTCCACTTCGAGATCCGGGAAAACGGCAGGACCTGCGATCCCCTGCGCTATTTCCAGTAATAATGGGAGGCGGTTCCCCCAATGGGGAGCCGCCTATATTGTATTGTTTTGATGATCTCCAGGCTGTTGCAACAGAGATTTATGGGAGAGGTAAGAAATGATCTCTGATTACGACTATTTTAAGGCGAAAATCCACAAGCTCACCGGCTTTGATCTGGATAGCTACAAAGAACAGCAGATCCGGCGCCGGCTCAGCACCCTGATGCAGTCTGTTGGGGTCAATAGTTTCGCCGAGTACTATCATTTTTTAGAAAAGAACCCCCAGCACCTGGATGCTTTTTTCCAGCGGGTAACCATCAATGTCTCGGAGTTTTTCCGCAATCCGGAACGGTTCCAGGAATTGAGTAAGATCCACCTGCCGGCCCTTCTGAAGCGAAATCCCCAGCCCCGGATCTGGAGCGCCGGCACCTCTACCGGCGAAGAGGCCTACACCGTGGCCATGATCCTCCTGGAGCTTGTCCCCCGCTACCAGGGAAAAATTTTGGCCACCGATATCGACCGGGAAGCCCTGGATTTTGCCGCCGCCGGCCTTTATCCCCCGGGCCGGCTCCGCAACCTGCCCCCGGGTTACCTAGAGAAGTATTTCCTGCCCGAGGGAGATAATTACCGGATTAAGGACAGGGTGAAAGCCCTGGTCACCTTCCGGCACCATGACCTCCTCCAGGACCCCTTTCCGGGCACCTTTGACCTGATCCTCTGCCGGAATGTGGTGATCTACTTTACCGAAAAGGCCAAGGAGAGACTTTACAAGCGCTTCTACGAAGCCCTCAACCCGGGGGGCATCCTCTTTACCGGGGCCACAGAACAGATTTTCAACAGCCGGGAACTGGGCTTTACCGACCTTTCTCCCTTTTTCTATCAACGCAGGGAGTGATAGAAGGGGCCATGCTTCTCGAGGTTCGATAATCGTAGTTCGAGGTTAAGGGTTTTGGGTCGCCAGCAGGCGGTCAAAGACTGCCCCTAAAGACCACCGACTGCTGATAACCGCAACCGCTACTGCCTTCCGCGGGGAGAACTGGAAGCGAAGCCAGTGGTTTCCGGCATTGGTGTCTACTCTCGCAATAGCTCTGATACTGTTACCAGGCTGTATCCCTTCTCCTTCAACCCCTGCAATATCTGGGGCAGGGCGTCGACAGTCTGCTCCGTGGGGTGCAGTAAAACGATGGCCCCGTTGTGATGGTTCTCCAGGACTCGGTTCACAATGACCTCTACCCCGGGCCGTTCCCAGTCAATGGTATCGATGCTCCACATAA
>DUTA01000083.1 GCA_012842325.1 Bacillota bacterium
GCCGTCTTTCGCCGGGGGAAAGATATGAGGAATGGTGGCGGATCCAGCGGGGGGAAGCGCCCATCGTTATCGGCGCCCGCTCGGCTGTTTTTGCTCCCGTGCCGGCCCTGGGGCTGATTATAATGGACGAGGAGCATGACAGCAGCTACAAACAGGAGGAAAGCCCCAGGTATCAGACCCGGGAAGTGGCCGAGTTCAGGGCCCGGGAGGAGGGGGCGGTCCTCATCCTGGGCAGTGCCACCCCGGCAGTGGAGACTTACTACCGGGGGCAGAGGGGAGCATACCGGTTACTGGAATTAAAGACCAGGGTGGATGGCCGGGAGATGCCCCAGATGGAATTGGTGGATATGCGCCGGGAACTGGAAGCCGGCAACAGCAGCATTTTTAGCCGGAAACTGCAGCTGAGGATTAAAGAAACCCTGGCGGCCGGGGAACAGGCCATCCTGTTCCTGAACCGCCGCGGGTATGCCAATTTTGTCCTTTGCCGCCAGTGCGGTTACGTGGCCCTCTGCCCCAACTGTGATGTGGCCTTAACTTACCACGGGCACGGGGAACGCCTCTGCTGCCATTATTGTTATTACCGGGAGGATGTCCCCCGCACCTGCCCTGTCTGCCACAGCGTTTATATCCGGCATTTTGGCCTGGGCACGGAACGGGTGGAAAGGGAGGTCCAGAGACTGTTTCCGGAAGCCCGCACCCTCCGCATGGATCTGGATACCACCAGAAAAAAGGATGCCCACGGACAAATCCTGGAGACCTTTGCCAGGGGAGAGGCGGATATCCTCATCGGTACCCAAATGGTGAGCAAGGGGATCGACATTCCCCGGGTAACCCTGGTGGGGATAATCAGTGCTGACACCTCCCTCAATTTTCCCGACTTTCGGGCGGGAGAACGCACCTTTCAGCTTATAACCCAGGTAGCGGGCCGGGCGGGCAGGGGGGAAAAGAGGGGGAAGGTGGTCATTCAAACCTACAACCCGGACCACTACAGTATCCAGGCGGCCTGCCGCCACGACTACCAGGCCTTTTATCAAAGGGAGATTGAGAATCGCAAGGCTTTGGCTTACCCCCCTTTCAGTCAGCTGGTCAGCATGGTGGTAAGTGCTAGTGCTGAAGACAGGGCGGCCAAAGCCGCCGGCCGGCTGGTGGAGAGATTGCGTCGAGAATTGCCCCCGCACTGCCGCCTTTACGGCCCCGGCCCGGCACCCCTGGCCCGGATTCGGGGGAGGTATCGGTACCAGATTGTGGTCAAAGGGGCGGGTCTTTATGCCCTGGCCGGGTTCTGGACCAGGTTGCGTCGGGAATTTGAACAGGGGCCGGGCAGGAATGGGATTGGCTTTACCTTTGATATTGCCCCTGTTTCATTATTGTGAAGGGAGGAAGAGGATTGGCTATTCTTAAGATCCGCAGCATAGGGGACCCGGTTTTAAGGCAGAAGGCAGAACCGGTGGTAAAGGTTTCCCAAAAAATTAAGGACCTGTTGGCCGATATGGCGGAAACCATGTATGCTGCTCCCGGTATTGGCCTGGCGGCGCCCCAGGTTGGGGTCAATAAACGGGTCATTGTCGTGGACATCGGTGAGGGACTGCTGGAACTGGTCAACCCTGTAATAGTAAAGCAGTCGGGAAGCGCAACGGCCACCGAGGGCTGTTTGAGTGTGCCGGGAATGGTGGGGGATGTGACCAGGGCATACCAGGTGGTGGTCAGGGCCCTGGATAAGAAGGGGCGGCAGGTGGAGATCACCGCCACGGATCTCCTCGCCCGGGCTCTGCAGCATGAGATCGATCATCTGGACGGCATCCTCTTTATCGATAAGGCGGAGAATATCCGGGAAGCAACGGAGGAGGATGAAGGGGAGGAATAAGTATAGCAGGGGGGTCTGTGGGATGCGCATTCTCTTTCTGGGCACACCGGAGTTTGCCCTCATTTCCTTACAAAAACTGGTGGAGGCAGGGGAAAAGGTGGTCGGGGTTGTGACCCAGCCGGACCGGCCCCGGGGCCGGGGAAGAAAGGTCACGGCTTCACCGGTAAAAACCTTTGCCCGGGAAAAGGGGATTCCGGTCTATCAGCCGGAGCGCCTGAAGGACAGGGAGGTCATCGAGAAGCTCGCGGGTTTTGCCCCCGATCTCATTGTCGTGGTGGCCTATGGGAAGATCCTGCCCCGGGAGGTCTTACAAATTCCCCCCCTCGGCTGCATAAATGTACATGCCTCCCTCCTGCCCCGGTATCGGGGGGCGGCACCCATCCACTGGGCCTTGATAAAGGGGGAAGAGGTGACCGGGGTAACGACAATGTATATTGACGAGGGTATGGACAAGGGTGATATCATATTACAGGAAGAAGTTCCCATCCTACCCGAGGATACTGCAGGCACCCTCCACGACAAACTGGCCCAGGCCGGCGCCCGGCTTTTGCTGGACACCGTGGCCAGGATCAGGGCAGGAACTGCCCCCAGAATACCCCAGCCTGCAGAAGGGGTTACCTATGCGCCACCCCTGGAAGCTAGGGACGAGCTTCTGGACTGGAACAAGCCGGCCCGGCAGCTCTGGTTTCAAGTTCGGGGCCTCAACCCCTGGCCGGGGGCGCTGACCCACTGGCAGGGAGGAATCCTCAAGGTGTGGGTAGTTTCTCCCCTGGAAGGAGAGGCAACTCCGGGGGAGGTCGTCGCCGTCGACAAACAGGCAGGGATCCTGGTCGGTACGGGCGAAGGGATCCTGCGCCTGGAAGAGGTGCAGCCGGCGGGGAAAAGGAAAATGGCGGCCAGTGATTTTGCCCGGGGGTACGGGGTCAAAGAGGGACTGTTTTTCGGCAGCGGCACATAGGGGGTGGCGATTTGCAGGTTAGGAAACGCTTGTTTTTAGGGGCCCTTTTGTTCTTCATTTTGCTGGTCAGCGGGCTGGGATTGTTGTTCTGGTATTTTACCTTTCGGGAACCGAGCCCGTTTTTCCGGCAGTTATTCTTTGCCCTGGGATTACTGCTGTTTCTGGGCGTCCTCCTGGTTCTGGGCGGGCTGGTGGGCATTGTCTCCAGCATTGTTACGGGAAAATCATACCCTCTCTTACGCCGTCCCACCCAGTTTGTGATAACCCATCTTCTTCCCCTGGTGATCCGCCTTGGCAAGCTGCTTCATATTGCCAAGGAGAGGGTGGAGCTCTCCTTTATTGAGGTAAACAATGCCCTGGTCCGGGCCCAGATGCGGGGGAGAATAAGACCGGAAGAACTCCTGATCCTGGCGCCCCACTGTTTGCAAAACGCCAGCTGCACTTACCGCATAACTACTGATCCGGGTAATTGCCGCCGCTGCGGCCGCTGCCGGGTTGGAGATCTCCTGGCCCTGGGGGAGGAGTACGGAGTCCGGGTGGCGGTGGTGACGGGAGGGACCCTGGCCAGGCGCATTGTCAGGAAAACCCGCCCCCGGGCCGTTGTGGCCATTGCCTGTGAACGGGACTTGAGCAGTGGCATTCAGGACGTTCATCCATTGCCTGCCCTGGGGATTGTCAATATCCGTCCCGAGGGACCGTGCTTTAACACCCAGGTTGATCTGGAACAGGTCCGAAAGGGTGTGGAATTCTTCCTCGGGGCCCTTTAAGAGGGGAGGGATAGCGTGCTGTTCTTAATTCTGGCTTTTCTGCTGCTGGTAATATTTCCCTGGCTCCTCATCCCCCTGGCCGTCTTTTTTCTCTTCAATCTCCTGCTTTTGCCCTTCGGCTTTACCCTGCGTTCCCTCTTGAATTTGCTGACCATACCGGGCCAGATCTGGCAAATAGCCACCAATAGGCGGCTGCGCATGAACCATGCCCTGGAACATGCCACCATCAACGTTATCGAAGAGCACTACGGGCCCCAGCAGCTGTCGGGCTTTGCCCGGGAAGACGGTTTTTTTATAAAGGGCCCGGCCCGGCCCCAGCTGATTGAGGAAGCCGCCCGGATTGGTCTAAGGAGGCTGCAGCAGGGAGAAAGGGAGCTGGCCATCCATCGCCGCTGTGGGACCAGTATTGCAGCGGCCAATTTCCTCGCTTCCGCAATTTTCCTGTTCCTATTGTATGTTACCCGCCACTTTACCCTTTTCAATGTACTGCTGGCCGTGGTGGTGGCCAACTTGCTCGGTCCCCTCCTGGGCGACTGGCTCCAGGCCCATTTTACCACCCTGGCCGATGTCGAGGACATGGACATTGTCGGTGTGGAATACCGGGTCCCGGAGTTTGGTTTCTTCCCCCTACCCCTGGGTTTTGTGCCAACTGAATTCTTTGTCCGCACCCGTTACTACCATTAGTAGTAGAGGAGGGTCTTTTATGCCCCGGGTGAAGATGACACCGGCGCGGTCTGTTGCCATCAGGGCCCTCTACCGGGTAAACGAAGAAGGGGGCTACGCCAACCTTCTCCTGCCCCAAATGCTGGCGCGGGAAAAACTTTCCCCGCAGGACCGGGCCCTGGCCACTGAGCTGGTGTATGGTACCCTGCGCTGGCAAAAGCGGCTGGACTGGATTATTGGGGCCTTCAGCAAGCGGCCCCTGGAAAAGCTGGACCCCTGGGTGCGCAATATTCTCCGACTGGGGGCCTACCAGCTCTGCTTTCTGGCAGGGATACCTCCCCACGCAGCCATCTATGAGACGGTACAGCTGATGAAAAACTACGGGCACAGGGGAAATGTTGCCTTTGTCAATGGTGTCCTCCGGAGCATCCTGCGGGAGGGGAAGAAGGTACAGTTCCCCCGGGTGGAAGAGGAGCCGGCGGCCCATCTGGCCGTTGTCTATTCCCACCCTCAGTGGCTGGTGGAGCGTTGGCTTTCCCGCTGGGGTTTTGCCGAAACGAAAGCCCTCCTGGCAGCCAACAATCAGCCTGCCCCCCTCGGCCTCAGGGTCAATACCTTAAAGACCACCCCGGCAGAGCTTCAAAGGATGCTGGAGAGGGAGGGTGTCCAGGCGACTCCCGGCCGCTATTTGCCGGAGGCTCTCCTGGCAGAGCATGCTGCCTCCCTGGAACAGCTGGCCTCCTTCCGGGCGGGCTTCTTTCAGGTACAGGATGAAGCTTCCCAGCTGGCTGTCCATGTGCTGGCCCCCCGGCCGGGGGAAAGGATTCTCGATGCCTGTGCCGCCCCGGGGGGCAAGACGACCCATATAGCCCAGCTAATGGGAGATGAAGGTGCAATCTGGGCCAGTGATGTTCACCCCCATAAACTGGACCTGATCCGGGAGAATTGCCGGCGGCTGGGAATTAAGTCGGTTCACGTCGTGGCCAGGGATGCCAGGAAGTGGGGGGAAGACTGCAAAGGGGCCTTTCAGCGGGTCCTGGTCGATGCCCCTTGTTCCGGCACCGGGGTTTTACGGCGAAGGCCCGATGCCCGGTGGCGGAAAAGGCCGGCAGACCTGGAGGAGCTTCCGGCCCTGCAACTGGAGATCCTGCGGGGGGTGGCCCCCTGCGTGGCCGTTGGGGGAACCCTGGTTTATTCCACCTGCAGTCTGGAGTGGGAGGAAAACCAGGCTGTGGTCCAGGCCTTCCAGCAGGCAGAACCCGCTTTCCGTCTGGATAATCTCACCCCCTATCTGCCCCCGGGATTGGAGTCCCCCACTGCCCGGGAAGGGTATATCCAGTTGTTTCCCCACCAGCACGGGACCGACGGGTTCTTTGTCGCCCGGCTGGTGCGGGAATAACCGTCCCCCTTGGGCAAATGGGCCGGTTTATAGTATAATAGATTATATCCAGCGGTGCAGGACGAGGACAGGGGAGAAGCAGATTGGCGAAGGTCAATGTTAAAGACCTGTCCCGGGATGAATTGGCCCGGTTCCTGGTAAGCATGGGTGAGCCCGCTTATCGGGCCGACCAGATCTGGGACTGGCTCTACCGAAAATATGTGAACTCCTTTGCCGACATGAGCAATTTGCCCCGGGAGCTGCGGGACCGGCTGGCGGAGCAAGCCTTTATCTCCTGGCCCACCCTGGGCAAGCGGGAAGAAGGGGCAACGGGAGACACCACGAAGTACCTTTTTGTCCTTTCCGACGGGGAGGCAGTGGAGACGGTCTTGATGCGGTACCGGTCCTGGAACGCCCTGTGCCTGTCGACCCAGGTGGGCTGTGCCATGGCCTGTGGCTTCTGCGCCTCTACCCTGGGGGGAAAAATCCGCAACCTCTCCCCGGCAGAGATGCTGGATCAGGTCCTGTATGTCCAGGCCGAATGCCAGAGAAAAGGGGATCTTCCCGTCACCAGGGTGGTGCTGATGGGAACGGGAGAACCCCTGGACAACTACGACAATGTAAGGAAGTTCTTGCATATACTGCACGATCCCGATGGTTTAAATATTAGTTATCGGCGGGTGACCATCTCGACCTGCGGCCTGGTCCCCGGGATCATTGCCCTGACCCGGGAGGGAATACCGGTGAACCTGGCCGTCTCCCTCCATGCACCCGATGATAACTTGCGGGATCAGCTTATGCCCATCAATAGGAGATACCCCCTGGCCCAGCTCCTGCCGGCCTGCCGGGAGTATGGGGAAGCGACGGGGCGGAGAGTAACCTTTGAGTATACCCTGATAGCCGGCATCAATGACAGCCTGGAACATGCCCGCAGGTTGTCCCGGCTCCTTGCGGGCTTTAATTGCCACGTGAACATAATTCCATTAAACCCGGTGCGGGAAAGGGACTTTAAGCCGCCAGCGCCGGAAGCCGTGGCAAGGTTTTGCGCCTTTCTGAAAAAGAGGGGGATCACTGTAACCCAGCGGCGGGAGCTGGGGAGGGAAATAACTGCCGCCTGCGGCCAGCTGCGGCGGGGAAAAGGATGGGGGGAGAAGAATTGGGAGTGAAGATGCCTGCGGCCGGGAAGAGGGGAGAGTGGCAAAAGGGGTGGAGAAGGACGGCATGCTTACGTGGGGGAGTTCTCACATTGGACTGGTGCGGGAAGTAAATGAAGACAGCTATGTGATCCGGTTTCAGGAGGGCAGGGGGTTTCTGGCGGTAGCCGACGGGATGGGCGGCCATCAGGCCGGAGAGGTGGCCAGCGCCATGGCCATTGATCTGCTCACCAGCCACCTGGAAGAGGGGCTGTATGCCAACCCTGCCACCGACAGGAACTGGCTATCCTTTCTCAGGGAAGGTTTTGAGAAATGTAACAGCATAATTTACCAGGAATCCCTGCGGGTTCCCGAATATGCCGGGATGGGTACGACCATTACGGCCGCCCTGGTGGTGGAGAGGCAGATGTATTATGCCCACGTGGGGGACAGCCGCTTGTATTTGTTCCGCCAGGGCAAATTGGAGCTTCTGTCCCGGGACCATTCCCTGGTCCAGGGTTTAGTCGATGAAGGATTGGTTTCTCCCGAAGAGGCCATGTTCCATCCCCGCCGCCATATCCTCACCCGGGCAGTTGGGACTGAAGAGCAGATACTGGTTGATACCGACAGCCTTACCCTGCAGGATGGGGACCTCTACCTGTTATGTACTGACGGTTTAAGCAACAGTGTTTCCGCTTCTGAAATTGAAGAGATTCTGTCCCGGCCTGTTTCCCTTGCCGTACAGGGACAGACTTTGCTGGATCTCGCCAATGCCAGGGGTGGAGAGGACAATGTTACCCTCATCCTGGCCCGTGTTACGCCCCAATCCCAACAGGAATTGAAGGAGTGAGCTAGATGGAGGGGAGAGTTCTGGGGGGCCGGTATGAGCTTTTGGAGCGGCTTGGCGGGGGAGGAATGGCCCTGGTTTATAAAGCCCACTGTCGTCTTCTGGACCGCCTGGTGGCCATTAAATTCCTGCGGGAGGAATATCTCCACGATGGAGAATTTATCCGGCGCTTTCGTCGGGAAGCCAGAGCCGCCGCGGCCCTGTCCCATCCCAATATAGTCAGTATTTACGATGTGGGCCAGGAGGGGGCGCAGCAGTATATCGTCATGGAATATGTCCAGGGTTGCAACTTAAAGGATTACCTGCGCCTGCGGGGTCCCCTCCCCGATGAGGAGGCAGTCTATCTGGGACGGGAGATTGCCAGGGCCCTGGCCCATGCCCACGACCACGGTATTATCCACCGGGATATCAAACCCCACAACATTCTGGTCACCCCGGAAGGGCGGATCAAGGTTACCGATTTCGGCATTGCCCGTGCCATCAGCAGTGGAACCCTGACGGCCACCGGCGATATTTTTGGTTCTGTTCACTATTTTTCCCCGGAACAGGCCAGGGGTGGTTTTAGCGGTATACCCTCGGACATTTATTCCCTGGGGGTAGTCCTCTATGAGATGGTTACCGGCCAGGTTCCCTTTCAGGCCGAGAATCCCGTGGGGGTTGCTTTAAAGCATTTGACGGAAAAGCCCCAGCCTCCCCGGGAGCTCAATCCCGGGGTTTCACCGGAACTGGAAGCCATAATCATGAAGGCCCTCAATAAGGAAGAGGAAAAGCGTTATCAGGGAGCAGGAGAACTTCTCCAGGATCTGGAAGCCCTCCCATCCCGACCTGTGGCCCCGGTGGAGGGGAGCCGGCCATCTGGACCGGCATTAGAACTCCCCTTTGCCGTGGACGATTCCCCGACTCAGGAGGCAGTTTTAAAGGGTAACGGGAAAAGGGAATTCCCTTCTGCCGGGAAAGGTGCCAAAAAAGAAAGGCGCTGGCTTAAGGTTGCCGTCACAATGATCCTGCTGCTGGGAATTGCCTTTGGCGGTTACCGGGCCTGGCAGATGTTTTTTGTCCAGCCCCTGGTGGAGGTGCCCCAATTGGTGGGCAAATCCCTGGGCGAAGCCGAAACATTGCTGGCGGAAAGGAACCTTAAATACCGGGTTCTGCGGAGTGAATACAGTCAGGAACCGGCCGATACCGTTATTGACCAGTACCCGGAGGCCGGCACCCAGCGCAAGGAAGGGAACACCGTTGAGCTTATCTTGAGCCTGGGTCCAGAGCGGGCTGTAGTGCCGGACATTCGCGGGCTCAGCCTCCACGCCGCCCAGCTGGAATTGGAAAAGAACAATCTCGTCCTGGGCCAGGTAAAGCGGGTCAATGATGATCTCGTTCCCATCGACCTGGTTGTCAGGCAGGAACCCGAGGCCAATACTGAACTGGCGCCGGGGGCCAGGGTCAACGTATTTTTAAGTGACGGCCCCCTGGTCAAGGAGGTCACCTTGCCCAGTTTCCAGGGCCAGGCCCTGGAGGCTGCCCTGGCCACCATTACTGAACTCAACCTGGTCCCGGGGGAGATAAAGGAGGCATACAGCCCTGTTTATCCTGCCGGGGTAGTAATTGATCAATCTCCGGCACCCTATGTCCAGATCGAAGAGGGCAGTAGCGTCGATTTGGTGGTCAGTATCGGGCCGCCTCCGGTGGAAGGGGCCCTGGAGGAGGGGGTGCAGCAGGAATAATTGCGGCGGAAAGGATGAAGGAGGAGAGGATGCAGGAAGGCACAGTGGTTAAAGCCGTGGGTGGCTTCTTCTTTGTCGATACTCCGGCAGGGGAGTATCGTTGCTACCTGCGGGGGAGGATTAAACGCGACCTGGTTATTTTGGTGGGGGACAGGGTGAAAATTAGGCCGGTGGACCGGGAGAATGCCGTCATTGAGGCGGTTTTGCCGCGCCGGAACAGCTTGATCCGCCCCCCCATCGCCAACGTCGACCAGTGTATCGTCGTTGCCGCCCTGGCCAATCCCTCCTTAAATTTAAAACTCCTTGACCGGTTCCTGGTTGTTATCCAGGCTGCTTCCCTCGAGGCCATTATTTGCCTCAATAAAACGGATCTTGTTCCCGTGTCGGAGGTTGCTCCCATCGTCAACCTTTACCGGCAGGCAGGTTTTGTGGTGGTCCCCACCAGTGTCAGGACGGGGGCCGGGATTGAGACCCTGGCCCGCCTGCTTGAGGACAAGATCTCGGTGCTGGCCGGCCCCTCGGGGGCAGGGAAGTCGAGCCTCTTGAATACCATCCAACCGGGTTTTTCCCTGGAGGTGGGGGAAATCAGCAGGAAACTGGGGCGCGGCCGGCATACAACCAGGCATGTTGAACTCCTCCCCCTGCCGGGGAAAGGGCGGGTAGCCGATACCCCGGGCTTTACTTCCCTTCATCTGGCGGGAATTGACCGGAGGGAACTCATGTATTATTTCCCCGAGTTTATTGAGCTGGCGCCCGACTGCCGCTTCAACCCCTGCTTGCACTGGCGGGAGCCGGAGTGTGCCGTAAGGGAAGGGGTGAAGCAGGGAAAGATCGATAGAGGCAGGTACAAGCACTATTTGGACTTTTTGCAGGAATTGGAGGGTTGACTTATGGTCATGATTGCCCCTTCCTTGCTCGCGGCCGATTTTGCCAGGCTGGGGGAAGAAGTGAAAAGGGTTGCTGAGGCCGGTGCCGATCTGCTTCACCTGGATATTATGGATGGCCATTATGTGCCCAATCTCACCTTTGGGGTGCCGGTGGTCAAGGCATTACGCCCGCTGACGAAACTCCCTTTTGATGTGCATTTGATGGTGGAGAATCCCGACTTTTATGTGGATCCCCTGGCTGCTGCCGGGGTGGAGATGATAACCGTTCATGTGGAGGCAGCCCGCCACCTGCACCGGACCCTTCAAGCCATTAAAGGGCACGGCATCAAGGCGGGGGTTGCCCTGAATCCGGCCACTCCCCTGTGCACCCTGGAACATGTTCTTTCCGATCTGGATCTCATCCTTGTCATGTCCGTTAACCCGGGTTTCGGCGGGCAGGAATTTATCCCCGGCTCCGTGGCCAAGATTTCCGCTTTAAAAAAACTCCTCCAGGACGCAGGGGTTGCCCCCCTCATCGCCGTAGATGGGGGCATGAATCGGGAAACGGCTCCCAGAGTGATTGCCGCCGGGGCCGATATTGTTGTGGCCGGTTCCGCCGTCTTCGGCGCCCCTGATCTCGAGAAAGCCATTGCTGCCCTGAAGGGGAAAGATCAGCGGTAGTCGGTTTCCGGTTGCAGGCAGTCGGGTATTTGCCCTTGCCCTTTGACTTTGGACAATGCATCTGGCCCACGGCCTTTCCACCCCTCAAGGACAGTGGTTGGGGGGTGCTTTCTTTTCTTTGAGGAACAATTTTTTTTTGCCCTGAATAATATGTACTGGAGAAGGAAAACCAGGTGCCGGTAAGGAGGGAGAAAATTGTACTTGCGGCCCGGGATCGATGGACGAAAGCTCCTCGGATTAATCTTATTGGCCACAGGGGCGGGTATATTATATCTGGCCCTTCCCGGCTGGGTGTGGTTCTTGGCCCTGGGAGGCGGTTTAATTGCCGCCGGTTGGGTCATTCTCCGCCCGGGAAAAAAGCTGTAAAGGGATGCAGATGGGCAGGTAAATAAAGGAGGGACCTGCATGCGCATTCACGTGATAAAAATGCCTCGTTTTCTTGGGAATATTCTTCTGGGGATCATGCGTATCTTTCAGAGGGGAGAATAGGTTCAGGGAAGAGGGGAGGGGGTGATAGGGAGGTATTGTTGGGGAGGCGGACGGCATGGAGGGCAAGAAGATTGTCATGGGGACAGGCGGTTTTTTGGTCCCTTCTCCGTACCGGCGCCTGGTTTTTTGAAAGTCCTCCTGCCGAGGTCAACCATACCGACAGGAAAATTGAAGAAGGGGATCTGCGGGAAGCTCTGTATAAAACGAGGTGACAGGCCGCTGAAGGGAAAAAAGTGGGAAAAAAAAGCACACCCAAGGGTGCGCTAGTGGGCCCGCTGGACCTTGCCGGAGCGCAGGCAGCGGGTACAAACATAGACTCTTTTGGGAGCTTTTCCCATGATGACCTTTATTCTCTGGAGGTTTGGGGACCAGCTCCGTTTTGTTTTAATGTGGGAATGGCTGATTGAGAAGCCGGTTTGCTTGCCTTTGCCACAGATTGCACATACCTTGGACATCCTTGCACCTCCTTAACGGCCTTTGTAAATTCCCCTCAATTGGCTCACTCATACATTTTAACACAGGAATACAGGGGCCGCAAGGGAAATGTACCGATCTTGCCGGGGGGACGGGGGTGAAAAATTGCAGGGGGAAGAAGGAAATAAAGATTGGGAATATAATTACTTATTATAATTTAACTCTAAACCAAAGGGACAGGGTTCTGGATGTACACCATACTGAAGCAGCACCTCTTCCTTCCATTGTTCTCCGGGTGGTAATGTAAGGGTGAGGGGGTGATATCGGCAACTCAACAGGGAGGCTACAGGTTGTTTTCGCCGGGAGTAAAGATGCCTGCTGATTGGAGGTGGGTCCACAGGTGAAACTTCATGTCAAGATCCTGATCGGTTTTGTAGCCGGTATTGCCGTGGGGGCGGTGCTGGGACCAACTGCCAGTGTGGTAAAACCATTGGGAGATCTGTTCCTGCGCTTGATTCGCATGGTTATTGTTCCCCTGGTCTTTTCTTCCCTGGTGGTAGGGGCCGCCGGTGTCGGTGACGTGAGGAAGCTGGGACGGATCGGCGGAAAGACCATTGCCTTCTTTCTGGTGACAACGGCCATAGCTGTTCTCATCGGACTCCTTTTAGGTAATCTTATTGCCCCTGGTGTCGGCCTTTCCATACCCGTTGATGTGGAAGAGGTGGAAGTCAAAACCGCTCCATCCATAGTTGATACGATCCTGGAAATGGTGCCGACCAATCCCTTTGTCTCTTTCCAGGAAATGAACATGCTCCAGATCATCGTATTCGCCCTCTTTTTCGGTCTGGGCATAACTCTCATCGGGAAGGCGGCCCAACCGGCCTATGATTTCATCAATGCCGTAGCGGAGATCATGTACAAGCTGGTGGGTATAATTATGGAATTTGCCCCCTTCGGTGTTTTTGGTCTGATTGCCCAGACCGTTGGCGCTCACGGTGTTGATGTCCTGCTGCCCCTTTTCAAGGTAATACTGGCCGTTTACCTGGGCTGCATTCTCCATGCCCTCGCGGTTTATTCGGGATCAGTAGCCCTTTTTTCTCCCATATCTCCCCTGCGTTTTTTCCGGACTATGATGCCTGCCACCCTGGTTGCCTTCAGCAGCTGCAGCAGTTCGGGTACCCTGCCCGTTACGATGAAAGCGGCGGAGGAGCTGGGAGTTAGCAAATCTGTCAGCAGTTTTGTCCTGCCCCTGGGAGCTACCGTCAATATGGACGGGACGGCCCTCTACCAGGGGGTCTGCGCCCTCTTTATCGCCCAGGCCTATGGTCTGGAATTGAGCCTTGCCCAGCAATTGACCATCGTCCTAACCGCTACCTTGGCTTCCATCGGCACTGCCGGGGTGCCGGGTGCCGGTCTGGTCATGCTCACCATGGTCCTGACGTCGGTGAACCTGCCCCTGGAGGGTCTGGCCCTTGTGGCCGGTATTGACCGGATACTGGATATGGCCCGGACGGCCATTAACGTGACGGGTGACGGGGCGGCGGCCGTTGTGGTGGCGGCAATGGAAGGTGAACTTGCTGACACCAGGGCCGACAAACCCATTACCCCTCCAGTATAATAGTCCCACCGGGGTAAACCGTCCCCTATCATAATATCAAGGCATTCATCTTCAGGAAAAAGCCTGAGGAGCTCCTTAACTGGGAAAAAAGAGGAGTTCAAAGGAAAAAAGAGAATGGTAAAGGGGGGGTTACCCCTCTTTTTTTACCCTTTTTCCCTCCCACCTGGGATTATTTTCCGCCCCCTGCTGAGGGATAATGTTATAGTAGCTATTTGTTTACCTTCTCCTGGAAACAGGGGGAGAAATCTGGTGATCGATGGGAAACATGCTATAATTTAAAGAAGGGTTTTCCGTGGTAGGGAAGAAATTAAAAGCATACTTTCTTACAGGGAGGTAGGTCTGTGGCGAATAGCAAGAGGGAGGGGCTCGATATGGGCAATGAACTCCAGACCAAATTAGGCCGGATTGTTATTTCCGAGGAGGTCCTGGCCACCATTGCCGGTATGGCGGCCGTTGAGTGTTACGGCCTGGTGGGCATGGCCGCCCGGAACATCAAAGATGGTCTCGTTGAACTGCTGGGCCGGGAGAATATTAGTCGCGGTGTGGAAGTGACGGTCAGGGAAAACGAGATCTCCGTGGACCTGTACATCATAGTTGGTTACGGGGTGAAAATATCGGAAGTGGCCCACAACGTGATGGAAAAGGTAAAGTACACTATAGAAAGAATAACTGGACTTCCCGTTGCCCGCGTGAATATAAACGTCCAGGGGGTTAAGGTAAGCAAAGAGGAGCCGAGGAGGTAAAACGATGCAGCTTCATTTCTTGGAAGGACCACATCTGCGGCAGATGTTGCTTGCCGGCGCTGCCCTTCTACAAGAAAAGAAGGAGGAAATCAATTCCCTCAATGTTTTCCCGGTGCCAGACGGCGACACGGGGACTAACATGAGCCTTACCATGACTGCTGCCGTGCGGGAAGTAGAAAAGGCAAAGGGAGAGCTAGGCAGTATTGCCGGAGCCCTGGCCAACGGTTCCCTCATGGGAGCCAGGGGAAACTCCGGGGTAATCCTCTCCCAGCTGTTTCGGGGTTTTGCCGCCGGGTTGGAGGGGAAGGTAAAGGCGAGTCCTCTGGATTTTGCCCTTGCCCTCCAGGAGGGGGTAAAGACGGCCTATCGCGGGGTTATGAAGCCCGTCGAGGGCACTATCTTAACCGTGGCCAAGGAGGGAGCCCAGGCGGCGCTGGCGGCTGCCAGGCGGGGCGGCGACATACTGGCTGTCCTGGAGAGCACCATCCGGCAGGCTGAGCTAACCCTGGAGCGGACCCCGGAAATCCTGCCGGTCCTGAAAGAAGCGGGAGTGGTGGACGCAGGGGGCAAAGGGTTGATCTGCATCCTGCAGGGGGCCCTGCTGGGGCTGAAGGGCGAGGATCTGGCCGGGCTGTCCCTCCCACCAGAAGCCCCGCACCCGGTTCCAGAAGGGACCGGGGAAGGGCAGGTTGCCCTGGCCTATCAGTATTGCACCGAGTTTATTATCAAGGGCCACGGCCTTGATTTAGAAAAAATCCGCCTGCAGCTCAGTGAACTGGGTGACAGCCTCATTGCCGTCGGAACGGGGGAACTGGTGAAAATTCACATACATACCAACCATCCGGGTCAGGCTCTGGAGATTGGGCTGGCCCAGGGTACCCTCCATGACGTGAAAATTGATAATATGGCGGAACAGCACCGGGAAGTCCTTGCTGCCCAGCCCCAGGAGCCGGCCGGGTCAGAACCTGAATCTGCCCCTCAGGATACGGCGGGTACAGGGGAAGATGAGGCGGAAGATGGCATCGGTGTCATTGCTGTAGCCCTGGGAGAGGGCATTGCTGCCATTCTGGAGAGCCTGGGTGCCGAAAGGGTCGTCGACGGAGGACAGACCATGAATCCCAGCACCGAGGACCTGGTGCGGAGTATCGAAAAAAGCCGCTATAATAAAGTAATTCTTTTACCCAATAATAAAAATATAATCCTGGCCGCCCAGCAGGCCCAGGCCCTGGCCGAGAAGGAAGTAGTGGTGGTGCCATCGAAAAGCATCCCCCAGGGGATCGCCGCCCTGCTGGCCTTTGATCCGGAGGCGGATCTGGAGACCAACGGCCGGGAAATGACGGCGGCCATGGAGGGAATCAAAACCGGGGAAGTGACCTATGCAGTCCGGGATTCCAGTTTCAATGGGCAAAAAATCCGGGCAGGGGATATCCTTGGTTTGCTCGATGGCAAGCTCTCCGTTATGGGGAAGGAGCCGGCGGAAGTGGTACTGAAGCTCCTCGCTGAGATGGTCGAGGACAGCGGCGAGATATTGACCATTTATTACGGGGAGGGGGTCAGCAGTACAGCTGCCCGGGAGCTGGCAGACAGGATCAGGGAGACCTATCCCCAGTGTGAAGTGGAGGTCTATGAAGGAGGGCAGCCCCTGTACTATTATATTGTAGCGGTGGAATGACACCAGAGGGGAGGTGGGAAAATGACCATCCGGATTGTTTGCGACAGCACCGCCGACCTGCCGGGTCACCTGGTAGAGGAATACGGCATCCATATAGTCCCCCTGAAGGTCCATTTTGGCGAGGAGGAATACCGGGATGGCGTGGATATTACTGCCGGCGAATTCTACCAAAAGCTCCAGACCAGTCCCGTACTGCCGACGACTTCCCAGCCTTCGCCGGGAGAGTTTGTTGAGGTCTACCGGAACCTGCTGGAACAGGGGGTTGACACCATCATTTCCATCCATATCTCGGCTCAGCTGAGTGGCACCCATCACTCGGCAGAGGTGGCCAAAGCTATGCTGCCGGAAGCTGACATTGAGGTTATCGATTCCTGGCAGGCTTCAACGGTTCTCGGTGTCCTTGTCTTAGAAGCGGCCCGGGCGGCGCGAGCCGGGAAGTCCAAGGAAGAAATCCTTGACCTGGTCCGGCGTTTGCGGGAAAGGATCAGGGTGTTCTTCATGGTGGACACCCTGGAGTATTTACAAAAAGGGGGACGGATTGGCAAAGCCCAGGCTTTTTTGGGTTCCATGCTCAATATTAAACCGATCCTGACCCTGGAAAAGGGGGTCATTGTTCCTGCGGCCAAGGTCCGGGGACGGGCTAAGGCCATGGAGCAGCTTTTGGCGAAAATGGAAGCTGCCATCGGAACCGGCCGGCAGAGGCTGATGGCCATGATGCATGCTGCCAACCCGGAAGGAATGGCAGAACTTGAGGAAAAGGCCAGGGAAAGGTGGCAGCCCCAGGAGATCATCATTTCCACTGTGGGCCCGGTGATTGGAACCCACGTAGGACCCGGTACCCTGGCCCTGATCGGCATCATCCCCTGAACCTCTGAGGAAAAAAGGAGGCGAAGCCGGGTGCAGGAATTAACAGGTGCAGTATTGGCGCCTGTTTTTTCTGGACAGGCTTCCCCCGCCCGTCACCGGCAGAAGCCGGGGAATGGCTGCCCCCAGGACAGTTTGTTTGGGCTGGGGTTTTCTTAGGAGTGATACTATGCAGGGTAAAGTAGGGCTGGAGAGCAGCATTCAGGAATTGCCGGGAATAGGCCCCAGCCGGGCCCGCCTCTTCGGGCGGCTGGGGATTAAAACTGTGGCGGATCTTTTATTCTGGTTTCCAAGGCAGTGGGAGGACCGGAGGGAAAGCCAGCCCCTGGCTCTGATCAGGCCCGGCAACCGGGTGACGGTGCGGGGCAGGCTGGGGAGGGCGGAGGAGCGAAGACCCCGCCGGGATCTTACCATAACCAGCTTTGAGCTCGGCGACGGAACGGGGAGCCTGGCCCTGGTCTTTTTTAATCAACCCTACCGGAAAGGACAACTTCGCCGGGGGCAGGAAGTTATGGCCACCGGGAAGGTGGAAATGCGCTATGGGCAGCTTCAGATGATAAATCCCGAAGTGGAAATAGTGGTCCGGCCCCAGGGCCTGCACAGCGGCCGGATTGTCCCCATATATCCCGCCACTGAGGGTTTGTCCTCCCGGTTGCTGCGCTCTGCGGTATACACGGCCTTAAAGACCTGCGGTGCCGACATTGAAGAGATAGTACCGGCTGATACCCGGGAGCGGCAGGGGCTTCTGCCCCGGGAGGTTGCCATACGGGAGATGCACTTTCCTACCGGTTGGGAGCAGGTACAAAGGGCCCGCCGCAGCCTGGCCTTTGAGGAGCTTCTGCTGCTGCAGCTGGGCCTTCTCTATGACCGGGAAGAAGGGGAAGGGATTGCCCACGGCCCCGACGGGGAACTGGTGGCCAGGTTCCTCGCCCAACTTCCCTTTACCTTGACGGGCGCCCAAAGGAAGGCCCTGGCAGAAATCGCCAGGGATATGGAGGCAATGCGGCCGATGAACAGGCTCCTCCAGGGGGATGTGGGCTCAGGCAAAACGGTGGTTGCCGCCTATGCCCTGGTGAAGACGGTAGAAAACGGTTTCCAGGGTGTGGTTATGGTGCCTACGGAGATCCTGGCGGAGCAGCACTATTTAAACCTCTGCCGCCTGCTGCAACCCATAGGTATTGAAGTTGTTCTGTTGACCGGTTCCATGACCGGCAGGGAAAAGGAGAGGGTGCGGCAAAGGATCGAGGGAGGCGAGGCCCGGGTGGTGGTCGGCACCCATGCCGTCATCCAGGAAGGGGTCGACTTTGCCAGGCTGGGTTTGGTGGTTATCGACGAGCAGCACCGTTTTGGGGTTTCCCAGCGTTCCTCCCTGCTTCAGAAGGGCAAAGCCTGTGATCTTCTGGTCATGACGGCCACTCCCATTCCCCGCACCCTGGCCCTGGTCTTCTATTCCGACCTTGACATCACCGTCCTGGATGAGCTTCCCCCGGGGCGAAAACCGGTACAAACCTATTGGGTCAGTGAAAAAATCGCCGACAGGGTCTATGCCTTCCTGCGCCGGGAGGTAAAGGAAGGCCGGCAGGCCTATATTGTCTGCCCCCTGGTGGAAGAATCCGATAAGCTCCAGGTCCAGGCGGCGACGGAACTGGCAGCCTACCTGCAAGAGAGGGTTTTTCCCGACCTCAGGCTGGGGCTCCTCCACGGGCGGCTGCCCCTGGAAGAGAAGGAAAGGGTAATGGAGGAGTTCCGCCGGGGGAAAATTGATATTCTGGTGGCAACAACGGTGATCGAGGTGGGGGTTGATGTTCCCAATGCGTCGGTCATGGTGATTCAAAATGCCGAAAGGTTTGGCCTTGCCCAGCTGCACCAGCTGCGGGGCAGGGTGGGACGGGGAGAATACCAGTCCTACTGCATCTTGATTGGTTCACCCACCACCGAGGAGGGGAGACA
>DUTA01000084.1 GCA_012842325.1 Bacillota bacterium
AACCGCCTGCGGCGGCAGCGCGGCTCCCGGAGGATAAATCTTCCTTGTGGGTAAAGCCCGGATCGCGAAAATGCACGTGGATGTCTACAAAGCCGGGGGCCACGATGCAGTTGTCGGCAGGGATTACTTCCTCGCCGGGCCGAAGGGCCAGGTTGGGGCCAATGGCGGCGATTTTACCGTCCTCTACCCGGATATCCCACTGTCCCTGCCGCCCGGTGGCAGGGTCCATTACCAAACCGTTTCTAATTAGCACTGCTCTTCACCTCCCCAATTGTCCCCGGCAAGGCGCAGCAGGGTCCGGAGCAAAACCTCGGCCCCCAGGGCAATGTCCTGGACGGCCGCCTTTTCCCGGGGATTATGGCTGATGCCCCCTTCACAGGGAATAAAGATGAGGCCCGTCGGTGCGATCCTGGCCATATTCATGGCATCGTGGCCGGCACCGCTGGGCATAAACAGGTAGGGCAGGGAAAGTTCCCTGCAGACGGCTTCGATGCAGCCTGTTACCGAGGGGTTGAGGGGGACAGGTTTTTCTGCCGACAGTTCCTGAACCTGGGCGCTGACTTCACGCCGCTGGCAGATTTCCTTCAGGGCCCGGCTGATCCCCTCCACTACCCGCTGGATGCTGTCGGCAGCGATGCCCCGGATATCCACACCCAGCTTCACCCGGCCGGGGATCACATTCATGGCCCCCGGTTCCACCGTCAGCACACCGACGGTGGCCACGCTCTGATGGGCCGCTTCCTGCCTGCCCCACTGCTCCACTGCCAGTATCAGTTCCGCTGCGGCGGCCAGGGCATCCCGCCTCAAGCCCATGGGTGTGGCGCCGGAATGGTCGGCCCGCCCTTCGATGGTAATCTGCCAGCGGGTGGGGGCGGCAATGGCCGTCACAATACCGATTTTTTTACCCCTTTCTTCCAGGACGCGCCCCTGCTCAATGTGCAGCTCCAGGAAGGCCTTTAATTCCCCGGGCCGGCGGGCAGCCCCTTTCAATGCCGCCAGGTCGGCCCCGCTGCTTTCCAGGGCCTCCCGCAGGGTAATGCCCGCCGCATCTTTCAGGTCCAGGTACTGTTCAGGGTCGATCAAACCGGCCATGATCTTGCTGCCCAGGGTGGCCACGCCAAAACGGCTTGATTCTTCGCTCACAAAGGCGATGACCTCCAAAGGGTGCCTGGTTACGATGCCCCTTTCCCTGATGGCCCTGATGGCTGCCAGGGCTGCCACTACCCCGGCCACACCGTCGAAACGTCCCCCCTGGGGTACCGAATCCAGATGGGAGCCGCAGGCTACTGGCGGCAGGGAATCATCCTGCCCGGGCCAGCGGGCGATGAGGTTGCCGACGGCATCCCGGCGCACCTCCCCCCCCAGCTCCCTTAATTTGGAGCCCACTATCCGGTGCAGCTCCGCTTCCTGAGGGCTGAAGGCCAGGCGGGTGACGCCGCCTTCCGGCAGCGCCCCAATGGGAGCCAGGTCCTTTAGGTCCTGAGTCAGAGCCCCTCTGTCAATCACCGGAACCATCCCCCCTTAAATTCCACCATAATGTCATCCTGGCCGAGTCCTTTAGGACTTTGACCAGGAGGTCCCGGAAACATTTATTAAACGGAACAAAATGGTGCTTCCCGAATTAGGAAACAGGACAAAACCCCCGGCGGCTGCCCTCAAGCCTGCCCCTCCTTTTTCTCTGCCGGCGCAAAGGGAAAGAGGCCGGCAATCTTCAAAGCCAGGTAGAGCTGGAAGCGGTCCTCCAGCCAATTGAGATCCCGGCCGAGGAGCTTTGCGGCCCGCTCGAGGCGGTAGCGGACAGTGTTGGGGTGGACGAAAAGGGCGGCGGCGGTGGCGTTGACATCCTCGTTGTGGGCAAAGTAGGCGGCCAGGGTCTCCAGCAGGTTGGCCCTTTGTTTCTCGTCGTAGTCGGCCAGGGGCCCGAGGATTTCATCCCGCAGGGCGAGGAGTTCCTGCGGGTCGGGATGGGAACACAGCAGGCGATAGACCCCCAGCCGGTGGTAGCAATAAACCCGGCCGCCGCCCCGGATCTGGCGTCCCAGGGCAATGGCCTGCCAGGCCTGGCTGAAGCTTAGGCCCGCCTTCCTGATCCCCTGCTGGGGCAGGCCGACTCCCCCGGTAAACCCCAGGGTGGGAAAGGACCGCTTCAGGTAGAGGAGGATGTTCCGGGCCAGTTCAGAGGCGGCTGAGGTTATTTCTTCCCGCCCCTGCTCCGGCGGCCAGGTGGTGACCACCACCAGGCTGTCACCGCGGAAGCCTACAAGGAAGGGGGCCGGGCTGGTCTGCTGGAGCTGGCGGGTCAGAGCCCGCTGCAGCTGCGCCTGGAGGAGCTGGCTTTCCCTTTCCCCGGTTTTCTGCCTGCCGGGGGAAGAAAACTCATCTACGGCGAATACCAGCAGCAGGCAGGTATGGGAAAAATTGAGACCCAAATAGCGGCCGCGCTCCAGCATTGCCTCCTCGGATTTAAAATCCTGGGCTATCAATTCTTCCACGAAGCTGTTTTTCTGCTGGTGCTCCAGGACCGACCGGCTGTGGAGCCGCATTATTTCCAGGCCCAGGAGGGGGATGGTGTGGTCTAAAATGGCCTGGGTGGTGGGGGACAGACCCTGGTCTGCTTGATATT
>DUTA01000085.1 GCA_012842325.1 Bacillota bacterium
AGGTGGAGATTTTGGCGGGGCAGCTGCAGGAGTTTGCGGAGAAGCTGGGCCGGCCGCTGAAGATAGTCATCGCCGCCTCCGCTCGGGAAGTCTGTGCCAACAGCGAGATAATCTGCGCCTGCACCACCGCTTCGGAACCGGTTGTCCGGGGGGAGTGGCTGAGGCCGGGCACCCATATCAACGCCACGGGTGCCTTCAGCCCGTCGATGCAGGAAGTGGATGAAGATGTGGTTCAGAAGGCACGGATAGTCACCGTCGACACAAAACCGGGCGCTTTACGTCCCGGGGATCTGGCCCGTCCCCTGGCCCGGGGCCTGATCAGGGAAGAGGAAATCATTGAACTGGGCCACGTCTTAACGGGGACAGTAGCGGGACGGGAAAGGCCCGAGGACTGGACCCTGTTTAAATCCATTGGTACGGCAGCCCAGGACGTTTTGTGCGGCTGGCATGTGTATCAGGAAGCCCTGGCCCGGGGTGTAGGACAGAGGGTTACAGTTAATTAACTGCGCCTGGAAAGGGGGGTTAAAATGGACAAAAGCAGCCTGACCAGGTCTATTATGGAGAAGGACGCCCGCCTGCTGTCGCCCTCCATCCGCATCCCCTTTTTCCCCTTCGTGGTCCGGACGGGACGGGGGGCCACCCTGATGGATGTGGAAGGACGGGAGTTCATTGATTTTCTGTCCTTCGGCGCCATCTCCAATGTGGGGCACAACCACCCGGCGGTGGTGGCCGCCATCAAGGAGCAGGCGGAGACTTTAATCCACTGCAACCCGGCTTACGCCTTTAACGAGAGGGTAACCGAGCTGACGGAGGAGCTGGTGGGCATTACCCCGGGCGCAGGCGGGAAGAGGGTGGCCTACGGCCTCTCGGGCGGGGATGCCAACGACGGTGCCATTAAAGCCGCCCGCGCCTACACCGGCAGGCAGAAGATCATCGCCTTTTTGCGGTCCTATCACGGCAACACCTACGGGGCGTTGAGCGTCTCCGCCGTGAGCCTGCCCATGCGCTACCGTTTTGGTCCCGGGGTCCCGGAGGTTTACCATGTCCCCTATCCCGATTGCTACCGGTGCCCACTGGGACACCGGGATAATCAGGCCTGTCAAATGGCCTGTTACCAGTATTTCCTTGGCCTCTTCGAAACCCTCTTCGCCCCCGACGAGGTGGCGGCCGTGATTATGGAACCAATCCAGGGGGATGCGGGGATCATAATCCCGCCGCAGGCCTACATGCAGAAGCTGTACGATTTTTGCCGGGAAAATGGCATCCTTTTCGTTGCCGAAGAGGTTCAATCGGGCATGGGGCGCACCGGCCGGTGGTTTGGGAGCGAGCACTTTGGCCTGGAACCGGACATTCTTATTATCGGCAAGGCCCTGGCTTCAGGCCTGCCCCTGTCGGCCCTGGTAGCCAGGGATGACATCTTCGCAGCCTGGTCTTCCCCCGGCCATGTTTTTTCCACTTCGTGCAACCCCATCTGCTGCGCCGCCGCCCTGGCCACCATAAAGGTAATCCGCAGCGAAGGCCTCCTGGAGAAAACGGCGGCCATGGGTGATTATATCAAGGAACGGTTAAATCACCTCGCTGCCAGGTATGAGGAGATTGGCCAGGTGCGGGGCCTTGGGTTCATGATCGGCGTAGATCTGGTAAAGGATCGGGACAGTAAAGAAAGGGCCCGGGAGCTGGCAGCCAAGATTGTCTGGCGGTGTTATGAGCTGGGACTCTATCTTACCTTTTTCAGCGGCTCCGTCCTGCGGATCTGTCCGCCCCTGGTGATAACGCCGGAAGAACTGGAACGGGGCCTGACCATTCTGGAAACCGCCATCGATGACGCTGTCAGCGGCAGGGTTCCCGATAGTGTTTTGGACACGGTAAAGGGCTGGTAGGAGATAGGGAACAGAGGAGAATTTGCACCCGGGGAGGTATTAGAGCCATGCAGATCCTGCTGAAAAAGGGCCTGGTGGCCCTGGACGACAATGGAGTTTACCGCCTGACCGCCACCGATGTCCTGGTGCGGGACGGCTATATTGAAGCCATCGGGGACCGGTTAGAAGTTCCTGCAGATCAGGAAACCAGGATAATAGATCTTTCCGGAAAAATGGTAATCCCGGGCTTAATCAACGCCCACACCCATTCCTATGCCAACATGGTGAAGGGGATGGGGGAGGCCCTGCCCCTGGAACCGTGGATGTATTACGCCATGCTGGTCGGCAAAATGAGTCTGGATCAGCTCCGGGTTGCTGCCTCCCTGCAGGTGATTGAAAACCTGCGCCAGGGCAACACCGCCTTTCTCGACCACCTGGCCCGGGACTATGCCGGCATGGATACGGTTATGGAAGTATACGCCCAAACGGGCGTAAGGGCCGCCCTGGCACCCATGATCAGCGACCTGGGCTATACGGAGACATTACCTTCACCCACGGGGGAAGCGCCGGAGAAGGTGTCGGGCCCAGCGGCAGGGAAGGTGGAGGAGATCCTCGCCGCGTGCGAAGCCCTCATCAAGAAATGGCATGGCCATGAGGGACGGCTCACCGTCCTGCTTGGCCCCTCGGGGCCCCAGCGCTGCAGTGACCAGTTGCTGCAGGGAAGCTATGAACTGGCCCGGAAATACGGGGTCGGCTATCATACCCATTTACTGGAGACCCGCATCCAGGCCCAGACGGCTGCCGCTTTTTGGGGGAAAACCATGGTGGAGCATCTGGCGGAGCTGGGGGTCCTGTCGCCCCAGACTTCCCTGGCCCATGGGGTCTGGCTGACGGACAGGGAGATCGAGATCGTTGCCGCCGCCGGCGCCACGGTGGTCCACAATCCTATGAGCAACCTGGCCCTGGGCAGCGGCGTTGCTCCCCTGGGTAAGTACATTGCGGCAGGGGTCAACCTGGCCCTGGGTTCCGATGGCTCCAACTGCAGCGGCACCCAGTCCATTGTCAGATCAATGCTGCTGGCGGCAGCCCTTTCCCGGCTGGCCAACCCCGATTACAGCCAGTGGCTGACGGCGGAAAAGGTCTTCCGGATGGCTACCCAGGGCGGGGCAAAGGTCCTGGGGATGGAGGATAAGCTGGGCCGCATTGAGGTCGGCAGAATTGCCGATCTGGTGGTTATTGACCTGAACCAGACCATCTACCAGCCCCTCCATGACCCCATGGCGCAGCTGGTCTATGGGGAAACAGGGCAGGGAGTGGATCTGGTCATGGTTGCAGGAAAGATCCTGCTGGAAGACGGCCGCCTGACCACCATTGACGAGGAGGCAGTACTGAAAGAGGCCCGGGACATGGCCGCTCCCCTGGCAAAACTCCGCGATGAATGGCTGGCCGCCAACCGGGACAATTATCGTTATGTAGAAGAGGTGTACAGGGGGCACTGGCAGCTGTAAACCGGTAAGGATTAAAACTTCAAGCAGGCCAGGGAGCATGGAGGAGTGCTCCCTGGCTTATTGCAACCTGGCGTTGCGGCCGGCTTTGTCCGGCCCGGGCATTGGCAACAGTTCAAGAGGCGAACTGGAGGGAAGGAAGTGGAAAAGATAACCTTGCGGGTGAATTCCAGGGATGTAGAGGTCCTGGTGGAACCATCCTGGACCTTGTTGTACGTGTTGCGGGAGGTTCTTGACCTAACCGGTGTGAAACCCGGCTGCCATACCGGGGACTGCGGCGCCTGCAAAGTGATTATTGATGGGGAAGCCGTCAATTCCTGTTTGGTCCGGGCTGTCCATGTGCAGGGCAAGTCCATCGAAACGGTGGAAGGCCTGGCCCAGGACGGCCGGCTGCACCCGCTGCAGCAGGCATTCATCGACTGCGGCGCTGTCCAGTGCGGCTACTGCACCCCGGGGATGCTGATGAGCGCCAAGTCCCTGCTGGATAAGAACCCCGCGCCGACGGAAGAGGAGATAAAAGAAGCCCTCGGCAATAATTATTGCCGCTGTACCGGCTATTACAAGATTGTGGAGGCCATCCAGCTGGCGGCTGCAAGGATGCGGGAGGTGGGGGCGGAATGACGGATAAGGGTTATGCCGTTATCGGGGAAAGGGTACCCATCCAGGACGCCGTCCTCAAGGTAACGGGCCAGTACAAATTCACCGACGATCTCAAGCTGCCGGGCATGCTCTATGCCCAGGTTCTTTTCAGCCCCGTACCCCACGCCCGGATCAAATCCATCGATACCTCGGCCGCCGAGGCCCTCCCCGGGGTCAGGGCGGTGGCGACCTACAAAAACTCCCCCCGCGTCAGGTACAACAGCACGACCCGCCTCTATACCCAGAAATGGATCGAAAATGAGTGCATCTTCGACGATACCGTCCGCTTTATCGGGGACCGGGTGGCGGCGGTGGCAGCCGATACCCTGGAGATTGCGAAAAAGGCCGTGCGCCTCATCAAGGTCGAATATGAGGAACTGCCCTACTATACAGATCCCCTGGAAGCCATGGCCGAAGACGCCTATCCCATCCACGGCGACAGCAATATAGCCGGAAAAATCTATCAGAATGCCGGGGACGTGGAGAAGGGCCTGGCCGAGGCCGACTACGTCTTTGAGGACACCTATACCACTCCTGCCGTCCATCACGGCGCCATCGAAACCCATGCGGCCATCGCCTACGTTGACCCCAGGGGGAAGCTGACGGTCATTACCGCCAATCAAAACACCTTCGGCACGCGGATCGTTCTTGCCCGCATCTTTGGCCTGCCCCTGAGCCGGATCAGGGTTATCAATCCCGGGATGGGCGGCGCCTTCGGCGGCAAGCTGGAAGTGACCATCGAGCCGGTGGTGGCCCAGCTGGCCCGGATGACGGGACGCCCCGTTAAACTGACGTATAACAGGAAGGAAACCATGATCTCTACCCGCACCCGCCACGCCGCCATAATTACCATTAAAACCGGGGTGAAGAAGGACGGTACCATCGTCGCCCAGGATATTAAGGTCATAACCAATACCGGGGCCTATGCCGGCAGTGCCATGAATGTTGTGGGGGCTATGAGCGGCAAGGTTTATAAGGTGTATAAAATTCCCAACCTGCGCTTTACCGGCTACCCCGTCTATACCAATACCCCCTCCGCCGGGGCCATGCGGGGTTACGGCTCCCCCCAGGTCTTTTTTGCCCAGCAGTGCCAGCTCCAGAAGATCGCCAAAGCCCTGAACATGGATTTCGCCGAGCTGCAGTTGAAAAACCTGGTGGACCCCGACGGGATTGACCAGCGAACCGGTAAATCCATCGGCAATCCCCGCCCCAAGGACTGCCTCCGGCGGGCCCTGGAATTGCAAAGGAACTGGCAGCCCCTATCCGACGAAGGGGGCAAATACGCCATTGGCGTCGGTATGGCCCTGGGCTGCCACGGCAACAGCACCTTCGATGCCCACCTGGATAAAGCCAGCATTATTATTAAAATGAACGAGGATTCTTCCTGTATCCTGTTTAGCGGCAGCCACGAAATGGGACAGGCCACCATTACCGCCCAGATGCAGGCGGTGGCAGAGATACTGAAACTGCCCCTGGATATGATCGATGTGGTCTGCGGTGACACCGATCTCTGCGGCTGGACCGTGGGGGATTTCTCCAGCCGGGGCATCTACATCTCCCTTTATGCCGCAAAAAAGGCCGCCGAGGCCGCCAGGGCAGCCCTTTTGCGGGCGGCAGCCCTCCTGCTGGAAGAGGATGTGAACAATCTCGATTTAAGTGAAAGCCATGTCTATTCCCGGGTCAGCGGCAAAAGGGTGGAAAGGTACCGGGTCATGGAATATGTCCAGCAGGTACTGAAAGAAGAAATTATCTGTACGGCCAGCCACCACGCCACCAGGGCCCCCGGCTCCTATGGCTTCCACATCGCCCGGGTGCGGGTTGAAAAAAGCACCGGTAAGGTGGAGGTAACGGATTATATTGCCGTCCAGGATGTGGGCAAAGTTATCAACAGGCTGGGCGCTGAAGGTCAGGTTGAGGGAGCGGTGCAGATGGGCATTGGTTATGCCCTCTGCGAGAAGCTGGAAGTCGATGCCGAGGGCAGGGTCAGGAGCAGCAGCTTCCGGCAGTACAAAATGCTGCGGGCCGCGAACATGCCGAAGCTGCAGGTAGACTTTGTCGAGGAGTACGAGCCGACGGGACCCTTCGGGGCCAAGAGCCTGGCTGAATGCGCCGTGGTGGCCGTGGCGCCGGCTGTGATCAATGCCATCTGCAATGCCCTGGACATCGAAATAAAGGATCTTCCGTACAGTTACAGGGGGCAATAACCAGGCACCCTGGGGGCACGGGCAGCGGCAGGGGATCATATCTGTTTTCTCCTACAGGAAAGACATTTACTTTTTGTGATTCCCTCTAAAAGAAAGGCCGGGGCCTTCCTGGAATCTTTAGCGGCAAAGCCAATTTCCCGGGAAGCGTTTCCCCCGCTGCTGGTTCCGGCAAGGGGAACAGGCAACCATTGGTCGGGGAAAGGGTGAAAAGGCTGGTTCGGTTTCCTTTCAGGGCTGGAATGAGAAAAGGATTGGAGGAGGAAGGCCTGTGTTGAGGGAAGATGCAGGAAAAATCCAGATGGCGACCATTGTTGAAAATAAGCCCCTGGCTTCCGATGTCTACCACATTACCCTCCAGGCGCCCAGGTTGGCTGCCGCTGCAAAACCGGGGCAGTTTGTCATGGTCAGGGTAGCCCCGGGCTTTGCGCCTACCCTGCGGCGGCCCTTCAGCCTTCACCGGTTTGACAGGGAAGCAGGGCGGATAGAGCTGATCTATCAGGTGCTGGGCAAGGGCACTGCCCTCTTGGCCGGGAGGAAGCCCGGCGAGGAGCTGGAGCTGCTCGGTCCCCTGGGCAACGGTTTTTGGTTTTCCGGCGAGAGCCGTGTCGCCCTGGTGGGCGGGGGCATGGGGATAACACCCCTCCTGGCGGCGGCGGAACACCTGGCTGGGGAGGGAAAGGAAGTGGTAACCTTTCTCGGGGCCAGGACGGGAGACTATCTCCTTGCCGCAGAAAAGTTTGCGCACCTGGGCCCCCTGTATTTGACCACCGACGACGGCAGCAGGGGCGAAAAGGCCCTGGTGACGAAGCCCCTGGCAGAATATCTGGAGAATAACCGGCCGGATCTGGTCCTGGCCTGCGGTCCCCTGCCGATGCTCAGGGCGGTGGCCGAGGTTGTCAACAGCCGCGGGATCCCGGCCCAGGTTTCCCTGGAGCAGCGCATGGGCTGCGGTTTGGGAGTCTGCCTCGGCTGTGCCTTCCCCATCAGGGCTGAGACCCCGGAAGGCTACACCTACAAGCGGGTCTGTCATGATGGACCGGTGTTCTGGGCCCACGAGGTCCTGTTCGCGCTACCCGCGGAAACGACCAAGCAGGGGGGTTGTTCTGATGAACAAAGTTAATCTTCAGGTCCAATTGGGCCCCTTAAAGCTGAAAAATCCCATCCTGACCATGTCCGGGACCTTTGGCTTTGGGCGGGAACTGGCCAAGTTTTATGATTTAAGTGTCCTGGGGGGCATCGTGGTCAAGCCTGTGACCCCCAAACCCCGGCCGGGCAATCCCCCGCCGCGCATTGCGGAGACGGCAGGCGGGATCTTAAATGCCATCGGCATTCAGAACCCGGGTGTCGACGCCGCCATCGCGGAAGAACTCCCTGCCCTGCAGTACCTGCGCCGCCAGGGAACCCTGGTTGTGGGCAGCGTTTCCGGACACAGTTTTGCTGATTATACCTTTGTGACCAAAAAGCTGTCCGATTCCGGCCTGGTCGATGCCATCGAACTCAACATTTCCTGTCCCAACCTCAAGGGAGGGGGCCTGGCCTTTGGCACCGATCCGGATACGGTAAAAGAGGTGGTTTCCCGGGTTCGGGCCGTCTGCGGGGTTCCCCTCATAGTTAAGCTGAGCCCCAACGTGACCGATATTACCAAAATTGCCCTCAGTGCGGCCGCCGGTGGGGCCGACATCCTGTCCTTGATCAATACCCTGACGGGCATGGCCATTGATGCCCGGACGCGGCGGCCGATTTTGAAAAACATTACCGGCGGCCTGTCGGGGCCGGCGGTGAAACCGGTGGCCCTGCGGATGGTTTACGAGGTTGCCCGGAAGGTGGACCTGCCGCTTATTGGTATTGGCGGGATTATTTCCGGGACCGATGCCGCCGAGTTTCTCCTGGCCGGGGCCTCGGCCGTGGGTGTCGGCACGGCCAATTTGCTGGATCCCCTGGCTGCACCCCGGATCCTGGCGGAACTGGAGGAATACCTGGTGCAGCAGCAGGTTGAATCGGTGGAGGAGATCGTAGGTGGCTTAATTATAGACTGAGCCATGCCGATGCCCTTTACCGGCCAATAAACCTCTGGCTATCGACATGCCAGAGGTTTATTGGCCCGGCTCCGCGTATAAAATATTACTGCCCGCCGTTACATCTTGTACAAAAACCAGCGGCAGGTGTTCAATTCATATTTTAGTTCATAGACCCGCTGGGTGCCGGCGATGGTGCTCTGGCACCGGTAAATGAGCATTCTATTGCCGGCCAGCTTTTCTTCGGTCCTGTAGAGGATCCTGTCGACCTTTATTACCCGGGCGGTGCCGTCGGTGTCCGCTATCCTGTATTTGTGGGGGATGGGCAGGCCATCCCGGGGATAGGTGGCGATCATGTCTACTGGTTTCATGAGGACCTTCACCGCAAACACCCCCCATCTTTAGAGAAGGCTGGACATCATGGGATAATCCTCTTCCCAGACCCCGCCGGTGAGGGGCTTAATCCCCGAATGGAGGAAAACGGCCCGCATGATCATATTGGACCCGTATTTGGTGCGGATTTTGTCCACGGCGGCATCCATGGCCCGCTGTTTCAGCCAATCCCCGGGGTCAAAGAGAGACAGCTGCTGCAGGGAACCATCGACCAGGGCTCCGGCTCTGACGCCGATGGCCCGCAGCGGTTCTCCCTGCCACATCTCATCGAAGATGGACACGGCGGCGGCATAGATCCGGTTGGTGGAATCCGTTGCCGTGTAGAGCTGGCGCTGGTGGGAATAGGAGAAGAAATCCTGGGATTTTAAAGAGACCACCACCAGCCGGGCCAGGTAGCCGGCATTGCGCAGGCGCATGGCCACCATCTCGGACAGGGAAAGGAGAAACATGTGGGCGGTTTTTCTGTCTTCCACATCAAAGGCGATGGTGGAGGAATTGCCAACGCTTTTGATGCCGGGAAAGTCCCCCACGGGGGAATCCTCCCGGCCGTTGGCATAGTTCCAGATCAGGAGGCCGTGGCTCTTCAGCCGTTTTTTCAGCAGGGCCGGGTCGGCCCGGGCCAGGTCGCCGATGGTATAGATCCCCAGGCGGTGGAGTTTGGGGGCCGTAGCCCTGCCCACCATAAACAGGTCCTCTACCGGCAGGGGCCAGAGCTTTTCCGGTATCTCTTCCGGGAAAAGGGTGTGGACTTTGTTGGGTTTGGAAAAATCGGAGGCCATTTTGGCCAGGAGTTTGTTGCTGGAGATCCCTATATTGACGGTAAAGCCCAGTTCCCGGTAAATCCGGTCCTTAATCTGATGGGCCGCCTCTCTGGGGTCCCCGAAGTGCTTCTCCATGTGGGTGTAGTCCAGGAAAACTTCATCGATGGAGTACCGCTGGAGGGAAGGGGAGTACTCCCGCAGCAGATCCAGCATGGCCTCACTGCAGCGGACGTAGAGATCGTACCGGGGCGGGAATATGGCCAGCCCGGGGCATTTCAGGCGGGCCGCATAGAGGGTTTCCCCCGTTTTTATCTGGTATTTTTTGGCCGGTATTGATTTGGCCAGGACGATGCCGTGCCGCTTTTCCGGATTGCCGCCGATGACGGCAGGGATGGTCCGGATATCCAGGGAGGCCCCGTGCTGCAGCTGGTCCACCGCTTCCCAGGAGAGATAGGCCGAATTGACATCGATGTGAAAGATAATCTTCCTTTCTCCCGTCACGGACGGTCACCTCCACAGGAGAGTAACTATATTATAACCCAAACATATGTTCGAGTAAAGGGGGTGGAGGCAGGCGGAAAAAGATGGAACCGCAGACAGCCTTCCCGGTGTTGGCTTTCCTCCAATTACAAAGGGGGAAGTAAAGGAATGAAGGACAATAGTTCCCTGACAACAGTAGTGTTTGTCGACTACGAATCATGGTTTTGGGCCCTGTACAACCAGTACGGGGAGACGCCCGATGTGCGGGAATTTATTCAGGATATAAAGAAACGGGGAAAATTAAAGCAGATTTACTTTTTCGGTGACTTTACCAAGGAGGAAATGGCGCGGGAAAAAAACAAATTGAGAACGGTAACTAACCAAATTATCGACTGTGCAACGGAAGGGACACCGAAAAATTACACCGATTTTATCATGCTGGATTATATTTACCGGAGCATACTGCAGGATCAGGAGGCCAATGAAATAGACCAGTATATCCTGGTAACGGGTGACGGCCACTTCCACAGCGTGGTTGCCTATCTGACCACCTTTAAGGACAAGATAGTGGGGATTTACGGTGTCGAGGGCTCCTTGAGCGGGCAGTTGAAAAACTGCGCCACCTGGAGCGTCGAGATCAAGCCCAAGGGAGACCTTACCAATTACCAGATATGTGTTCTGAACAACATCCATTTTGTTTCCACCCAGCTGCAGGGCATTCTGCCCACCTTTTCCAAAACAGTCGAGGCCACTGCCAAGCATTATAAAATAGATAAAATAAAATGCGCTGCAGCCCTGAGCAGGTTAATAAGCGATGGTTATATAGACCAGAAGATAACAAACTTGCCCGATGGCAGGGGTATCCAGGCCCTGTTTCCCAAGTGGGACCTCATAATAATGGACGGAATATGGGACCCCAATAACCCGCTGTTGACCGACAGTATGGAACAACCGCAGTAAAACCAAGAAAGGGAAGCTAACACCACCCGGCGACGCCGGATTTGCCCGGAAGGACAAAAGGCCCTTAACCCTCTTAGGGGGTATAAGGGCTTTTCCTAATTTATGGGTTTTTCATAAAGCTTTTATTTTACAATAAGCGACAATTTATTAACAAGGATTTTCGGCGAGGGGAGAGAAATAGGATGATGTGTGACTGGAATGTCAATTGAATTAAATTGTGGGGGGATTGGTAATGGCACTCAAAGCCCCGGCCTTCAGAGCCTTGCGGAAATCGGGCCTTGCCTTTATCGACGATATACCGTGGGGGACCCATTTCTGTGCTTTTTATGAGACGAAGGAGGATCTGCTGGAAATACTGATCCCCTACTTCAGGGCGGGTCTGGAGAACAATGAATACTGCCTGTGGGTAGTTTCCGAGCCCTTTAGTATCCTTGAGGCTGCCGGTTGCTTGAAAAAAGCCCTTCCCAGTTCCCATCTTCAGCATATGGAAATTCTGCCCCATACCGAGTGGTATTTGCAAGATAACGGCTTTCACTGGGAGCAGGTGGTGAGGGGCTGGATTGACAAGGTCAATTATGCCCTGGCCAGGGGCTATGATGGGATCAGGGTCTCTGGCTGTACAGCATGGATACACAATAACTACTGGAAAAAAATTATGGAATACGAGGCGGCTCTGGAGAGGGAAATGGGCGAGCTTAAAGCCATCGTTCTCTGTCCCTACCAGCTCAGCAACTGCGGGCTGCATCAGGTTTTGGATTTGGTCAGCAGGCACCAGTTTTCCTTTATCAAGAGCGAGTATGACTGGAAGAACAATAACAGTATCTATCGGTTCAACCGCAGTGAAATAATAGGGAAGATGGCCGCCGGTGTGGTGCATGAAATCAGAAACCCCATAACTTCTGTCCGGGGGTTTATCCAACTGCTGAAGGGGAAAGGGGAACTGGCGGAATACGGAGATTATTTTTCTCTTATCCTTGCGGAATTGGACTGGGCCAACGCAATTTTGACCGAGTACCTCTCCCTGGCGCGGGATAAGAGGGATGTCACCCTGCAATGGCAGAACTTGAACGATATATTGGCGGCCCTCCTGCCCCTTATGCAGGCCGATGCCAAAAAGGAGGGCAAGGAAGTTATCCTGGAAATGGGAGAGATAGAGGATCTGCTGGTCGATTCCCGGGACATCCGCCAGCTGGTCCTCAATCTTTCCCGGAATGGCCTGGAGGCCATGGAGGCGGGGGGAGTGCTGGAACTTGCCACCTCTATGGAAGGAAATTACGTTGTGCTGGAGGTCAGGGACACTGGCAAGGGTATTCCCGAGGAAATACTGAATAATCTGGGATCACCCTTTCAAACAACCAAGGAAAACGGCACCGGACTGGGGCTATTCATCTGTTTCAAAATCCTGGAAAGATACCAGGCTAAGGTGGCGGTGGATACTTCCCCCCACGGGACCAGGTTTGTGATCCGCTTTCCGGCCTCCCCGACCCCAGACAGGTGACCGGGAAACTTGCCTTGGTGTTTGTTCTATGGTAACATTAAGCTAAAGTAAGGATATATGGAGCGCGCAATGAGGACAGTGTTTTTTAACTAAGGAATTTAATAGTTCCCCAGGCTGAGGCGGACAGATAACAGCAGCCGCTGACGAGGGATTAGTATGCCCTTTGCCGGGATGATAGTTAAAAAACACTTCCGTGGAAAACCTCTCAAACACTAATTGGGGCGATCAAGCCCGTACCTTTGTTTGCTGCAGTGTAACACTGGGGTGTTTGCTGCGGTTTTTTTATTTTAGCTATCATCCCCCCAGTCGGAAAGAAGACGAGGAGATGATATGGTGAATTTACATTTTGCCGGTCTGAGTAAAAGCTATGGAGCCAAGACGGTCTTGGAGAATATCAGCGGGTCTATCAACCCTACCGATAAAATCGGCCTGGTAGGCAGGAATGGGGTAGGGAAAACAACCCTGGCCAGGATATTGGCCGGACGGGAGGCTAGCGATGCAGGGCAGATCGAGGTCTCCCCTCCCAGGGCTAAAATTCTCTACCTGGAGCAGTACCCGGTATTTGGGGAGGAGGATACTGTATACCAGATGGTCTTGGAGGCGGCCAGGAAGAACCCCAGGTTGCAGGATGTCCACACAGAGGTGCAAAAAGCCCTTAACCGGCTGGGCATCGGTGTCACAAGGTGGGGCCAGAGGGCCAACAGCTTGAGCGGCGGGGAAAAGACCAAGCTTTCCCTCTGCCGGATCCTGGTCAGTGATTTTGATCTATTGCTTTTGGATGAACCTACCAATCACCTGGATCTGGATAATTGTGAGTGGCTGGAAGACTTTCTGGCAAAACTGACCCAGCCCCTGGTGGTAATTTCCCATGACCGTTTTTTTCTGGATCGGGTGGTGAGCAAGATCTGGGAATTGACTTCCCGGGGCCTGCAGGTCTATGAAGGCAACTACTCGGCCTACAGGAGGCAAAAAGAAATAGAGGAGCGGACCCTGGAGCGGGAGTACGAAAAGCAGCAGCAGAAAATCCGGCACTTAAAACAGGTGATCAACGAGCGGAGGAACTGGTATCAGAAGGCCCATACTGCCGCCGGTACCAATGATTTTTACCGGAGTAAAGCCAAAAAACATGCCAGTGTCCTCAAAGCCAAGGAAAGGGAACTGGAGCGGCATGAGAAGGAAAAGGTGGCCAAACCGGCCCAATTGCCGGCCCCTGCCTTTGCCGTCCTCAACAAAAATGTAACGGGAAAGAGGTTTCCCCGGATTCTCCTCCGGGGGGAGAAGGTGGGGAAGGCCTTTGGCGAGAAGGTGCTTTTTCAGGATGTTTCCTTTACCATCAGGCGGGGGGATAAAATTGCCCTCATAGGGCCCAACGGGACGGGCAAGACCACCCTCCTCAAAATAATCGCCGGCTGCCTTGCCGATTATGAGGGGAAGGTAAGGGTCAGCCCGGCTGTTAAAATAGGCTATTTCGCCCAGGAGCTGGATAACCTCAACCCTGCTGCCAGTGTCCTCGATGAAGTATTGGCCGGGGAAGCTGTTGTTGAAGAGGCCCGCCTTCTCCTGGCCTGCCTCCTCTTCCGGGGGGATGCCGTGTACAAAAGAATAGGGGACTTGAGTATGGGGGAGAAGGGCCGGGTTGCCTTTGCCAAGCTAATCCTTTCCGGGGCCAATTTTCTCGTCCTCGATGAGCCGACCAACTATATGGATATCGAATCCAGGGAGGCCATTGAAAAGGCCCTGGCCGATTTTGGCGGCAGCTTTATTCTCGTGACCCATGACCGGTATTTCCTGGGCCTGACCAACCGGATTTTTGCCCTGGAGGCCGGGAAGCTCCGGTGTTACCACGGCAATTATGAATACTATCTGGCGAAGAAAAGGGAGGAGACGGGGAGTGACAGGGCCGCCGACCAGGAAGAAGATGTAGCCGCCAACATAATCCGCCTCGAATGCGAACTGGCCTATCTCGGCGGCAAATTGGATGAGTGCAAAGATGAGGAAGAAAAGGAAAGACTGGAGGCGCGGTTTTTACAGGTGGCCAGGGAGCTAAATCACTATAAAAAACTGCGGTAATCAGATATCACAGGTGCCGGAAGTACTCCACCACAGCAGGAGACATTCCTCCAGAAACGATGCTTTGGGCAAGGCTGGCCACTTTGCAAAGCCGGCGACTGAGCACGGCCGCCCGTCCTTTTTTAGTGTCTATTCAGAGGGCGGCCGCGCTCGCGGAGACCGGCGGCAAAGTGGCCAGCCCAGTATTATAAGCCCCCTCCCTGGCAAGGAAGGGGGCTAAATTTGCTCTAAGAATAATTTTCATTGGCCTGGAGGGGATTGGTCTCCAGGATGGCCTCAACCTCTTCGTATCCCTCGGGGAAGGCGAAGTTGTAGCGGGCCGGGAGGGCAAAGACGTATTTGCCGTTCCGGTCAAGCTCCCGGGGCCCGATGGGGGCGGCGCCGATGTGGAATGCCCCCTGCTCCATGGCTTCCCACTGGGCGTGGGTGAAGACCATAATGGGGATATCCTGGCGCGGCCTTTCCGCCGTCCATCGGGGATGTCTGATGCTAATGATGGGGCCCCGGGCGGCAATCTCTCCGGGAGCTTCCGGGTTCAAGCCTTCCCATTCCTCCGTTACAATGGTATAACCTGCCCAGCTTTCCGGCAGGGTAAAGCGGAAACCATACTCGTCATTGTCATAAATGATTGTCCCTGCTTCTTCATAGTCACCCAGGGTAAAGGCGGTGATGAGCCAGCTGTTGCCCACCTTTTCCACCACCAGGTTAATGGGCCGCCGGGCGGCAATTCCTCCCCCTGCCACCTCGGCACTGGTCACTTCAATGATCTCACCCCTTACCTGATAGCGGTTTGGGGCTGTTTTTTCCAGGGCGTTGATTTCAATCCGCTCCGGCCAGGGGCTGGAAAGCTGCCGTCCCGGGGCCTTGGCGGGCTCCCGGAGCCATTCTTCCAGCAGCCCCGGAGCTACCAGGTCACCATAGTTTTCCTCCATGCTCTGGGCCAGGATGTCTTCCGGTGCCAGGAGGGAGACCATTTGGAGCCTGGCCCCGAAGGTTTCGACTACAGCAGTAACCTCTGCCTCAGCATCCTTTTCCTCCAGTTCCCCATCCTTCGTTATTGTATTAATGTACACTGTGTTATTCTCCCCGTCCCAGATGACTTCGGCACCCAGTTTTTCGGCAATTGCCCGGACGGGGGCTAAAACCCTGCCCTGTGTCAGCACCGGCGCCACGTCGGTTTCCAGGGGGGAGCCGTTTACCACGATTATAATCGGTGCCAGGGCCCGGGCGGCTGCAATGACGGTTGTTGTTAAAAGCAGCACGAGGGTAAGCACGAGGAGTTGTTTCTTCATACACATTCACCCTTTCTTTCTGTCTTTCTTATTTTAAGACGGTAGAAGGAGGGAAAAGTTCCGTTATAAAATAATGGGACAGACGCCACGGTGCCGAAAGTTTTTGTATATATACCCTCTGGGAAGAACTGAAAGCACTGGAGCCGGAACAGAGACAGGTCATTTTGCTGCGGTACCTGGCTGACCTTCTCTGCAAGAAATCGCAGACCAAGTGGGGATTCCTCTGGGAACGGTTAAATCCCGGCTTTACCGGGCCCTGGCCCACCTGCGAAAAACTTGGGATCAGAGGAGGGTTGCACCGTGAAGGAGGAGGACTTTGATGGGGAGCTGGAGGTCAAGAGGTAATCGACGATGCGGGGGCTGCCCATCCGGTGGAACCGGGCGATATAACGGCCCAGGCTAGAGCCGGCGGCGAAGGGGCAGGGGAGATCTGGGAGGCCAGGCTGGAGCTGACATGGGAGCTGCCTCCCGGACGCCGGCCGGTAACCCTGGTAAACAGGGGCTACTGGGCTAAAGAGGAATTGGGTACAGTGTCTTTCCAGATCCCAGAAGAATAGCAAGGGATGGCGGCAGCCCCCCGGGCTGCCGCCATCCCCTGAAGGGGCGGCTGCTTTTTTCGCGGCCGGTGCAGAAAAATCGCCCGGTCCGGCAGGTGCAGGGGCCGGAAAAGGAGAAGCATTAGGGATATATTAACCTGTTAAGAAATGAGGTGTTAAAATTGGCATTTTCCCGGGCTCTGGAAGCATTGCGGCGAAATTTCGGGCTTGTGCTGGTGCCGGTCCTGTCGGATCTTTTCTCCTTCCTGCTGGTGTTCTTCCTTCTGGGTGGGGGAGTGGGGAGGATACCGCCGGATCAGCTTGGGGTAAAATTTGCCCTGCCTACCATCCCCCCCTCCATATCCGATGTTACTGAGATCGACTTTCTGCGCCTTGATTTTGGTGCCGGCGGCCTGGAGGTTCTGGACCGGCTCGGGGGTACCGGGGTCCCGATCTTCCTGCTGCTGCTGGTTATTTCCTTCCTGGTAGACAGTTTCGTGACCGGCGCTTTCCTGGGCCTGCTCAAAGACGGTCTGGCGGGCACCAGGGCCACGATGCAGGGCTTTTTTGCTTGGGGCCGTTATTTCTGGAAGCGTTTTATCCTCCTGCACCTGCTGCTGGCCCTGGTGCTGGTCCTGGCCTTTGTTTTTCTGGTGCCCCTCCTCCTCTTCATCCCGGTCCTGGGGGGGCTTCTCATCACCCTGGCTTTCCTGGTGGTGGCGGCCCTGCTGGTCTTCGTGGAGTATGCCCTGGTTGAGGAAGACCTGGAGATCCTGCCTGCCCTGGAAGGCTCCGTGCGCACCGTGGCCGCCAATTTTCGGCCGGTCCTGCTGCATATCCTGGGGGTGGCTGCCATCAACCTCCTGGCCAGCTTTCTTGTCAACGTCATCGGGCGTTTCTCCCTCCTGCCGGCCATTCTCCTTTATGCCCCGGTGGGAACCTACGGCGTTTTCGTCCTCTACTGCCTTTACCGGGAATTACATAGCGGAGGCCAAGAAGAAGTATGGCCGGAAGCCGGAAGGCTTTAGTCGGCAGCCGGTGCCATAAAAGCCAGGAGTAGGAAAACCGGCCTCTCTGTCGAATAAGAAGGCAAGTCTAAGAAAACAGGGGGAAGAAAAGTTTGAAGAATAGGTTTGTGGCAGCCTTGTCGGAAGGAGAACGGGTAGATGACATTTTTCTGGTGATCGAGAAGAGCCTCCACAGGTTTCAGAACCCCAAGGCCGATGGGGAGGAGGAGTTTTTGCGGCTGGTGCTGGGGGACAAATCGGGCACCATCAACGCCGTCATGTGGCAGGGGGCCAGGGAGGGCTACCGCTGCTGCGTGGCCAGCCCCCTGGTCCGGGTTACAGGACAGGTGGGCACCTACCGGGAGCAGCCCCAGCTGACGGTGGAAAGTTTGAGCCCGGTGGCAAGGGAGCAGGTGAACCTGGCCGATTTCCAGCGGGCCTCGGAAAGGGACCGCCGGCAGATGGTGGCAGAGCTCCGGGAGCTGATCCAGAGCTTGGAAAACCCCCATCTGCAGGACCTGCTCCGTTATTTTTTTGAGGACCGCAAATTTCTCATTGCCTTTGCCGATGCCCCGGCGGCCAAGTCCATCCACCACGCCTATGTGGGGGGATTGCTGGAACATACTCTGGAGACGGTTTCCATCTGCCTGCACCTGGTCAAGCTCTATCCCCGCTATTTGAACCGGGACCTGCTGGTGGCGGGAGCCCTCCTCCATGATATCGGCAAGGTCAAGGAATATGACGCCCATGCCCTCAATTTTGCCATCACCGATGCCGGCAAACTCTTCGGCCACATCATTTTGGGGCTCCAGATGGTCGAGGAGGCCCTGGCCGGGTTAAAGGATTTTCCCCAGGACTTGGCTGCGGAACTTTTGCATATGATCCTTTCCCATCACGGGCAGCGGGAATGGGGTTCTCCCGAACCGCCCAAAACCATGAATGCCTTTGCCCTCCACCACGCCGACTACCTGGGGGCCCAGATGAACCACTTCCACGAGGTGCTGGACAGGCACAGGGCCGGGGAAGGAAAGTGGACCCCCCTGGATGGCAAGCTGGAACGCAGCCTTTACCTGGGCTTTTTATCTCGGGATTTGGGGGAAGAATAAACCCATAGAGGAGGGATGAAGGATGAGCATGTTGTTCAGTCCCCTGACGGTCAAAGGTCTCAGGTTGAGGAATCGGATTGTCATGCCGCCCATGGCCTCCGGCCTGGCCACTGCAGAGGGGGCGGTCACTGAAAAACACTTCGACTATTACCTGAGCCGGGCCGGCGTTGGCCTGATCATTGTGGAACACACCTTTATCGAGCCCGGGGGCCGGCACAAGCCCAATCAACTGGCTGTTTATGCTGACAGGTTCCTTCCGGGCCTTAAAAGGCTGGCCGAAAGGATCCGGGAAGCCGGGCCCGCGGTGGCGCTCCAGCTGGCCCATGCCGGCTCCAATTCCGCCAGCAGTCCCGAACCGGTGGGGCCCTCGGCCGTACCCCACCCGGTCAGCCGCCGGGTTCCCAGGGAGCTGACTAAGGCTGACCTGGCGGAATTGCTGGCCGCCTACCGGGCTGCGGCCCGGCGGGCAGTGGCCGCCGGTTTTTCGGCAGTGGAGATCCACGGGGCCCACGGTTATCTCCTCAATCAATTCCTCTCCCCCCTGACCAACAGGCGCCAGGATGAATACGGCGGTCCCCTGGAAAACCGGCTCCGCTTTCCCCTGGAAGTGGTCACCGCCGTCAGGGAAGAGATCGGTCCGGAGTATCCCCTTTTGTACCGGCTCGGTGCCGACGATCAGATGGAAGGGGGCTTTACCCTGGCCGAGGCGCGGCAGGTGGCCCCCAGACTGGTGGAGGCGGGGGTTGATATCCTGGATATTTCCGGCGGATTGGGCGGCGGCCGGCCGGCCGGGGCTCCACCTGCCTACTTCGCTCCCCTGGCGGCGGGCATCAAGGAAGTAGTCCCGGTGCCGGTAATACTGACCGGCGGCATTACCACTCCACGCCTGGCCGAGGAGCTTCTGCAGCAGGGGAAGGGTGACTTGATCGGGAT
>DUTA01000086.1 GCA_012842325.1 Bacillota bacterium
GGGCTGTTAAAAACGGGGATGCCCCGTTTGGTGCAGGCAGGGACATTTACGTTGACCGGGCCTCCCCGGGTGCAGGCCACCGCCTTGAGCCTGGGGGCTGCCGCCAAAACCGCCTCGGTAACAGGAGCGGCATCGACCACCAGGACCTCCGTCTCGGCCACCAGGGGGATTAGATCTTCCGGCCTGCCGGAGTATTCCTTGATTTCCTCCCCTTGGTCAACAAAGGGTTCCACAGGCCAGGGAGCCTCAAAGCCGTTGAATTGGGCGTCGGGGAAATACTCCTTCAGCACCTCCCGGTAGATCTCGTTCTTCACAAAGCCATCGCCGACAATGGTAAATTTCACTGCAGTCACCCCTTCAGATTTTGTCGCGATCTGGACCGGACTTGCAGCCGGCACCCCGCCAGGTAACAATTCCCGTACCGATACCGGATTTTTCCTGCCGTCCCTTTGCAGTGGCAGAGTTATGGCAGCATCCCGCTGACAAGATCTTCGTATTGGAAGAGGCCGCCCACACCCCCCGTGTGGACAAAGAGGACCCGGGACCCAGGGGGAATGATCTTTCTTTTGGCCAGATCCAGGAGGCCAAAAAAGGCCTTGCCGGTATAGACGGGGTCCAGGTAGATTCCCTCTTTCCTCGCCACATAACGGATAACCTCAATAACTTCCTTCACTATGGTCCCATAGCCGCCGAAACCATAGCCGGCGATGGTGGACCCTTCTATTTCTGCGCCGGTCAGAACCCCTCCCTCCAGCTCCAGCATGGCTGCCGTCTCCTGCACCAGCCCCTGGACAGCGGCCAGCAGCTCTTCCCTGGGATCGCCGACCCCGATGCAAAGGGGCTTGACAGCAGGGGCAATTGTTTTCAAGCCCAGCAGAATGCCCGCCTGGGTCCCGCCGCTGCTGGTGGCACTGACGACGTAGTCCCAAGCCAGGTTCAACTCCCTGCCCTGTTCCATTATTTCCGCCGCCGCCTTTATGTACCCCAGGACCCCCGTGGGACTGGAGCCTCCTACCGGGATGAGATAGGGCTTCTTCCCCCCGGCAAGGAGTTCCCTTTGAATCTCTTCCATATAATTTTGCAATTCTCCACCTGTCTTTGCCTCATACACCCGGATCTCGGCGTCCAGGAGCCGGTCCAGGAAATAATTGCCCTTGTTTTCGGCCACGCCCCGCAGGACAAGGACCGCTTCCAGGCCCAGTTTTTGGGCGGCCGCCGCCGTTTGCAGGGCATGGTTGGAATGGACAGCCCCGGCGGTAATGACAGTATCGCAGTTTTTCCTGAGGGCATCACCCAGGAGAAATTCCAGCTTCCTGGTCTTATTTCCCCCCAGGGCCAGCCCCGTTAAATCATCCCTTTTTATATACAAATCTATCTCCAGCTCCCGGCTGATGTTGGCCGCATAGACGATGGGGGTCCTGCCCCACATGAGTTTGACCCGGGGGTATTTTTCCAGCCGCTTTTTTAAACTATTGCTGTCCAAATTGAACTACCTCCTTCCGCCCTTTCAAGATACAGTTCCCGGCCTGCCAGGACAGCAGTGGCCCCGCTCTCAATGGCGCGAAAAAAGGGTTTGGCCTCGCAGTAGCCAATTAGAAGCAAGGAAAGAAAAAACGGGAGTGACAGCAATGCCCCACAATCTTCAGCCAACTAAAGGACGCAGACAAAAGCCCAAACCCCCGGTCAAATGGGCGGGGGGAAAGACACAGCTCCTGTCCCAGTTTGCGCCCCTCTTCCCCCGGCAGAAATATAACCTCTACCTGGAGCCCTTCGTGGGGGGCGGTGCCGTCTTTTTCCACCTCCAGCCCTCGGCCGCCATCCTCATCGACAGCAATGCAGAACTGATCAACTTCTACCGGGTGGTGCGGGACAACCTGGAACAATTGCTGGAGGACCTGGCAAAACACAAAAACACCCGGGAATACTACTACTCCCTCCGGGCCCTCGACCCGGAGAAGCTGTCCCCCGTCCAGCGGGCCTCCCGCTTCCTCTACCTCAACAAAACGGCCTACAACGGTCTCTGGCGGGTAAACAGCAAGGGGAGATTCAATGTTCCCTTCGGCAGGTATAAGAACCCCCGGATTATCGATGAAGAAAACCTGCAGCTGGTGGCCGGGGCTCTCCGGAGGGCGGAGCTCCTCGCCGGCGATTTCAGCCTGGTGCTGAAACTGGCCCCGCCGGGGGCCTTCGTGTACTTCGACCCCCCCTATGACCCCTTATCCGAGACGGCCAATTTTACCAGCTATACCCCGGGCAGCTTTACCCGGGAAGACCAGCTCCGGCTTTCCAGGGTCTTTGCCGAGCTGGACCGGAGGGGCTGCCTGGTAATGCTGAGCAACTCCGACACACCTTTTATCCGCAGCCTCTATTCGAGCTACAACATCCGGGTGGTCACTGCCCGCCGGGCCATCAACTGCCGGCCCGACGGCAGGGGGCCGGTGACGGAGCTTGTTATCCGCAACTACTAGGGGCCGGGAAAAAGTGAACCTCTGCCCGGAAAGTCATTGGTCAAAGTTCAACTCTGACGCAGGGGCAATACATTCCGGGCCATCGAACCGGGGGGAGTTGACGGCTTTGGATACCCGGTAGGCCTCCATGGGCCCCCGGTAGGGCTGCAGGAGCCTTCTCAATGTCTCCTCTGCTTCGTATCCCCGGGGATTTAACCACATTGCCTGTTCCGCGGGCCTGGCCAGGATGACGGGCATCCTGTTGTGGATCGCCGCCATAAAGTCATTGGCCTCCGTCGTTATGATAGAGCAGGAGGTGACAATCTTTCCTTCCGGCGAGCGCCATTCTTCCCAGAGCCCGGCGAAGGCGAAGACCGGTTGATCGCGGAGGACTATGCGAAAGGGGTATTTTTCTTTCCCTGCTCTTTTCCATTCGTAAAAGCCGTCGGCCGGGATAAGACAGCGGCGCTCCCGGAAGGCCCGGCGAAAGGCCGGCTTCTGGTGGAGGGTTTCCGCCCGGGCATTGATCATTTTGTATCCTATCTTTTCTTCTTTGGCCCAGGCCGGGATCAGTCCCCACCGCATGGGGGACAGCCGCCTCTGGCCGGCGCCTTCCGTCACCACCAGGATCTCCTGCCCCGGGGCGATATTGTACCGCTTTTTATAGGTTAGATCAGGCTGCTGGGCAAAAAGAAACATCTGGCGCAAATCATCCAAATCGGCGGTCAGGGTGAAGCGGCCACACACCGAGACCTCACCTCATTTCTAGTATTCTCTCACTGGCAGCGGTAGATACGGGTAAGGAGGTCCGCCGGGCTTTCTAAAGCCCGAACCATACCGCCTTTTCACTGGAGAAACACTTTGACAATTACCTTTATTCTCCTGCCCACCGCCGGCAAAAATAACACCACCAACAATGGGTGCTTTTTTGAGCAATAAAAAAGGGGGGTATCCCCCCCAACGTCTTTCCCCCTCAATTAATATAACAGGCTCAGATCTATCTCGGCCCTCACTATCAACAGCGGGTCCACCAGCTGGGAAATTCTCACCTCAACCAGGGCCGATGCCAGGAGAAGGGCTTCTTCAAAAGAGAGTTTTTTGACTGCCATCAGATAATTAACGGCATCCCTGACGGCAATCTGGGCAGCTGTGTACAAATCTTCATGGGAACCTATAAACATGATCCGGTTGCCCTTTTCCAAGACCGGACGTTCCTGACCGGTGTTCTTAATGACATCCACTCGGGCGGTAACCACGGCCCGGCACTCCACTCCCGACACGCACACTTCTCCGTCGGCCTGCCGCGCATGACAGTCACCTATATGGAGCATGGCACCTTCAACATTGACCGGCAAGTATACCCGGCAGCCGGCGCCGATCTCGGCGGTATCCATATTGCCTCCATGGTCACCCGGGGAACCACAGGGTATTGGATCTCCCTTGGGCGTCACACCAATCACGCCCACCATGGGCCTAATGGGGAGGGAGAAGTTTTCGTCCCAGATAATCCTGTTGCCTGCAATGGGCAAGACTTTTGTCGTGGGTGTCTGTACTTCATCGGGCAGCACGCCCAGGCCCGGTATGGCCACCATTACACCCTGCTTATCCACCTCAATGCTGAGGATGTCCACCACCAGGGTGTCCCCGGGTTCTGCGCCTTCGATGTAGATGGGGCCGGTGGCCGGGTTGACCCGGTTAAAATCGATGGATTCGACTACATCCTTTTCCGAAAGAATCTGGTTGTCAAAACAGTCCTCGGTCTCAATGACCAGAATGTCCCCGGGCCTTGCCTTTGCTATTGGTGTCGACGATTCCCCGATGGCAAATACCTTGTGCTCGCGGGAAACGTGGATAATTCGGCCCTTTTCTTCTGCCATCCCCGTTCCAACTACCCCCAAGACAAGAGCCAGTACCACAAACAACACAACAGCTTTACCCATGGGTTTCAATTTCCTTCCCCTCCTCAGTGATATTTCACAATAGTCTACCACAAAAGGAGGAAGGTGTTGTTAATGGCCATGATAAAATCGACATAAATGGTCACGAAAAACCCGCAAAACCGGTCATTTAGAAAAGGAAAAAAGCTCGTTCCCTACAACATTTTCATTGGAACCAAAACATTAAAGAAGGGA
>DUTA01000141.1 GCA_012842325.1 Bacillota bacterium
CATGCCGGTTGTTATCCTGGACCAGCTTAGTATGCACATTGGCGAGCTTTTTGACTTAAGCAAAATACCCTGGGATAACTCACCCAGAAATATCAAGATATTGAACGAAACTATGGCCTATTACATTAATTGCAGATTGTAACCAGCCGGAGGCTGCCGTCCCAGTCCACCGTCCGGACCCCCAGCAGTTCTCCGACGAAGCGGAGGGGTACCATGGTGCGGCCATTTCGGATCACCGGCCTGGTATCCATGACAAAAGCCCGGCCGTCGATAAGTGCCCTGGGACTGTCAATGGTCAGCACCAGCTGCCGCCCGTCCCGGGAAATGCTGACCTTACGGCTGGCCTCATCCCACCCAACCTCTGCCCCCAGGGCCTCGGAGATGGCCCGGATGGGCACCATGGTCCGGTCGCTGGCATCGATATAGGGCTCGACGTCAAAGAGGACCGGGGCGCCGTCGACAAAGACGACGATCTGTTGCCCCAGGACCGGCCACGAGAGGGGTTCTGTACCGTAGATCAGGTATTTCTTCCGCTCATGTTTGAATTTCTCCAGCTGGGGCTGGTAGCTGGCCTCGATCTCCTGGGGACTGCGGTTCTGCTCCAGGTACTGGCCGATGGTGGCCGTCCCCATGATCTTGTCGAACATGACGATGGTCTCCCCGCTTTTGGGGACCTTAAAATCCTTTTTCAGCTGTTTGGCGTAGGCCAGGGCATAGAGGCCTGTCCGGGCCGGGTTGAAGGTACGGTAATCGGTGATTACCAGCTTCACACCACCGGCACTGCCCCGGGGATCGGGCACAAACTGGACGCCGGCCAGGCCGGCCCTGTTCAGGAGGCTGGCAAATCTTTCGGAATCAATGCCCGTTCCCCCGATCCACTTGAACTGATCCCGCTGCCCGACGCCGGTACCCTCGCCCAGGCCCGTGGCCATGTAGCCGAAGGCCGAAGCCAGATCCGGTATATTGGGGGAAGTCTGGACAAAGGGCAGGCCGGTGTCCTGGAAGATCATATCCCTGGTATAACCTTCCATGGGAATCACCAGGAGCCGGGCACCGATCTTCCGGTTGAAAAAGCGGGCCAGTTCCCCCGCCGTCATACCGTGGGCCATGGGCAGGTTATCGACACCCACAAAGGAGATAAACCGGTCTTCCATTACCGGGCCCTCCACAATCAGGCCCCCCAGGGGGTTGGGCCTGTCCAGGACAATAACGGGTATCCCGTCCCTTTTGGCCGCCACCAGGCAGTAGTTCAGGGTGGACATGTAGGTATAGGAGCGGGCGCCGATATCCTGGATGTCAAAGACCAGCACATCGATCCCGGCCAGCATCTCCGGAGTGGGCATCCTGGTGGCACCGTAGAGGCTGTAAACGGGAATATTGAGCCGGGGATGGAGGTAAGAGGCCACGTATTCGCCGGCCCGGGCCCGGCCGTCGATGCCGTGTTCCGGCCCGTAGAGGGCCACCAGATTTATGTCCTTATCCCGGTAAAAGATATCGATTAAACTTTCTCCCCGGCTGTTGACGCCCGTTTGGTTGGTAACCAAACCCACCCGTTTCCCCGCCACCAGGGGCCGGAACTTCTCCAGCAGCACCTCGTTGCCCAGCTTTACCCGGGGGGATGCACCCCGGGCCGGTCCCCCCAGGGCGGCGACCAGCAGCAGGACTACCGCCACGGAGGCGAGAAAAGGGCGGATCCCAGTTCTAATTCTCCCCATGTTAATTCCTCCTTTTACCCCCACCGCAAGGGGAAATGGCAAGCCAAGTTATATGACGAAACGACCTCTTTTTTGTTCCCCCGTGGCGGGAATATACCCCGGTGGACAACAATTAATATTATTAAATTATATTCGGGAAAAATAAGGTAATAAATGACATTTCCGGCAGGTAATTTGATCAAGTCCATAAGTGTGTGTAAAATCCCTCGGTTAGATGAACTCAGCGTATTGGGGTAACCTTACTTACTTTTTTTGCTTGTTGCTGTTGTTTTTTCCATTCATGGTATTCCGTCATGTCC
>DUTA01000087.1 GCA_012842325.1 Bacillota bacterium
GGGGAAATAATCGCCCTGCCCTTGATTCCCAAAAGTTTCTCCACCCGCCTTTCCACGTCGGCTATGGACAGTTGGCCCAAAAGGAGGCGGAGAATAAAGAGAAAGCCCAGCCGGGCACACATCTTCAGGGGCTCCTTGCGCAGGTTTATCATTTTCTCGGCAAAGGACCAGCCGGTCTCGACAATGCGGGGATGAAAGTAGAAGAGGTTGCCGCCGGTGAAGGTGCCATCCCTGAGCTTTACGTAGGTGCGCTGGATGCCGGGAAATGCCTTCTCACTGGTCTCCCTGTCCACAATGGAATAAAAAAGATCCCCCTCCCGGGCCCTGCACCGGGCAATAAAATCTTCCACGGCCGCCGCCGTCAGCAGGGGGATATCCGAAGTTGCGAGGAGAACATGCTTCTCGCCGCTTACCTGTTCCAGTCCCAGACGGAGATTGTCCATGACCGAAAAGGTGCTCTCCACTACCGTGGCCACCTTGGAAAGCTGGAGATCTTTCAGGGCGGGAGGACCCACCACGATGATCCGGGAAATGCTGGGGCTTTCCTCCAGGGCCTCCAGGACATACTCCACCATGGGCCTGCCCGCCAGGGGGATCAGGGCTTCATAGGGTTCCCGGCTGATTTCCCGCAATTTACCGTCGTTGAGACTCCCCGCCAGGACAATAGCTTCAACCATTCCGGTCCCTCCCCTTACTTTTCCGTATCCCTCAATAGGTATAGGCAGGGGTAATGGCCTTTGTAATCATTATAACAGCAGCGGGGAATTCCTGCCGCAACTTTTTGGCAATGGCCCGGGCTTTTTTTTCCTCTTCCACCAGGCCGAAGACGGTGGGACCGCTGCCGGTCATCAGGCTCCCCAGGGCCCCCAGGTCCACCAGGGCCTGGCGCAAGGGGGCGATTTCCGGCACCAGCCCTTCGCTGACCCCCTGGAGGACATTGCCCATACTGGCTGCCACCCCGGCCAGGGAGCCGGCCGCCAGGGCCGCGATAAGGGCCTGGAGGCGGGGGCGGTATTGCAGGCGGGTCAGGTCAAGCTGCCGGTAGACCTCCCCCGTGGCCAGGCCCCCCGGGGGTTTGGCCAGGACCAGCCAGGTGGGCGGGAGGGGGGGAAGGGGGGTTAAGATCTCGCCGATTCCCCGGGCCAGACAGGTTCCCCCCTGGATGCAGTAGGGGACATCGGCCCCCAGCCGTTTCCCCAGCAGCTGCAGCTCGGCTTCGGACAGGCCCAGGGCCCAGAGCCGGTTCAGGCCCCGCAGCACCGCCGCCGCATCGGTGCTCCCCCCCGCCAGGCCGGCGGCGACGGGGATTCTCTTCTCAAGAAAGATGGCTGCCCCTTCCCCCACACCACATTCCTGCTGCAGGAGGAGGGCAGCCCGGTAGGCCAGGTTCTCTTCCCGGGGCAGGCCGGGGTCGGAACAGTGGAAGAGCAATTCCCCTTTACCCCTCCTCGTCAAAACAACCCGGTCGTGAAGGGCAATGGTCTGCATGACCATCTCCACCTCATGGTAGCCGTCGGGCCGGCGGCCCAGGACATCCAGGGCCAGATTGATCTTGGCATAGGCCGGTAATACCAGTTTGTCTGCCATTCCTATTCCCCTTTATCTCCATCTCTGCTGGCAGTGCCTGCAGGGCATGCCTTACATATTAGGCATTACCGGACCTGAATCCTCCTCAGTCGCCCCCCCAACCGGCCGCCTGTTTGATTTCCACCTCCCGGGACGGGGAGACAGGGCGAAGGCCGGGAAAGCCCAGGATCTCCAGGACGGGGTCCAGTTTTTCGTAGAAAATCACCAGCAGATCCCCCCGCTGGGCCCGGGCCAGGGCCCGTTTGATGGCCTCCCCTTCCTCCAGCACCAGCTCTATATTCTCCTCCCGGCAGCCCCCGGCCAGGGCCCCTTCCCGGAGGAGCCCCGCGATTTCCCCCGGCGCCCGGCCCCGGAGGTCGGAATCTTCCTTTATAAAGATGTAATCAAACCCCTCCCCGGCAATCCGGCCGCTCTCCCGGACCAGGTCATCGGCCCGGTCGCCGGGGACCCCGATGACCCCCAGCAGGCGCCGGGGCGCGAGCCGCCGGGCCGCCTCCAGAACCGCCCGGTAGGCGGCGGGATTGTGGCCGTAATCCACCAGGACCCGGAAATCCCCCATATCTATGAGGTTGCAGCGGCCGGGGTTGCAGTCCAGATCGCCGGTAAAGGCGGCCAGGGCGCGGCCAATTTCCTGGGGTGCCAAACCCAGGCCCAGGCAGGCGGCGGTGGCCGCCAGGACATTGGCCACATTGTGCCGGGCCTGGCCGTACCAGGTCACGGGGAGGCTGGCCAGGGGCACGACCACCGCCCCTTCCGTTCCCCGGGCCGCCACCACCTGGCCCCCCTGGAGGAAGACCCCCTCTCCCCCGGCGCTGAGGTGGCGGCGCAGGAGGACGTTGTCCTCCTCGAGGCTGAAGTAAATCAGGCGGCAGCGGGTCCGGGAAGCCAGGGAGGCCACCAGGGGATCGTCGGCATTGAGGACGGCACAACCGCCCGGGTGGACCGCCTCCACCACCAGGGATTTGACAAAGGCCAGATCCTCCAGGTCCTCCAGGCCGTCCTGGCCCAGGTGATCCCGGGAGATATTGGTGATGACCCCCACATCGCTGAGATCGTAACCCAGGCCTCCCCGGACAATCCCTCCCCGGGCCGTTTCCAGGACCGCCGCCTCCACCAGGGGATCCGATAAAAGGAGGCGGGCGCTCCAGGGGCCGGTGGTGTCCCCCCGGAACAGGCAGTGGTCATCCAGCCAGATCCCGTCGGTGGTCGCCAGGCCCACCTTGAGGCCCCGGGAGCGGAGAACATGGGCCACCAGGCGGGCGGTGGTGGTTTTGCCGTTGGTCCCTGTAATGGCCACCACGGGAATCCGGCTGGGCCGGCCGGGGGGAAAGAGGTAATCGACGA
>DUTA01000088.1 GCA_012842325.1 Bacillota bacterium
CCCGCATCTAGGAGTTATTGTCTATTATTCCCATTCCCCTCAAATAAAACCGCTCCGGTCATGAAAACCCCCGCTCTTCCTCAGCATACCGTCAATATATTCCAGGGCCCGTTCCGTCTTCTGCAATTGCAGAAGGCCGTAAATAACCTGCAGGTGATTGAGGAAATCGTGCCTTTGCTGCCGCAATTGTTCAGGAATCCTGTCCCCCCCGGGCTCCCCTTCTTCTATTCGCAGGCTGAACAGCGTCAACACAATGACCAGGGAAAAGAAGATACCCAGCCCGGCTGCCAGTTGGAGGCAACGGCCGCCCTCTAAGCGGCAGAAATAGGCACTGCCACCCAGCAACAGGGCTTCAACCAGAAGAATAGACCTTGCTTTCACCCAGGAAGTCGAAAACATGGACAACCCTTCTTCCGCCTTATTTGCCTATAATCTTTCGACGTAACCCCGGGCAATCCTTCTTTCCTGGGGCGCAGAATAGCGTATTGTTCCCCCTCTTCTGCGGATAAAGATGACTCCAATCAGGCACTGGCCGGAACACAGATAAAAACCGCCATCCCTCAGGCTGGCGGTTTGCTTCCATCTAGAAAATCAGACTGCCCCTTCAGCGTAAACGCTGACCTGTTTTTTCTGCTTTCCTCTGCGTTCAAAGGTTACAATACCATCCACCAGGGCATAGAGGGTATCATCCTTGCCCAGGCCAACGTTCATCCCGGGAAAAATCCTGGTACCACGCTGACGGACAAGGATACTGCCGGCTGTAACAAACTGGCCATCATGGCGCTTGATCCCGAGGCGTTTCGATTCGCTGTCCCGGCCGTTCCGGGAACTGCCAACACCCTTTTTATGGGCAAAAAGCTGAAGATCCATCCGCCGCATTCTAGTCCACCTCCCCTTCACTTATACAGACGCAGTCTGGATACTCTGCTGCCACACCGGCCAGTCCCAAAACCATCGTCTCCAAAATGGCATCGACCTGGGCAGCAAGGGCTGCCGGCCTTTCCTGTAAACGGCATTCCAGCAGACCGGCTTCAATAACCACCTTCGGCTCCAGACCCAAATACTCCTCCAAACCGATAATGGCGGCCTGGGTCAAGGCCGAGACAGCAGCGCAGACAATATCCTTTCCATAGGTCCCCTGCCCGGCATGGCCCCTGACCCTGAAACCCAGGATCCGTCCTTCCTTATCCCGCTCGAGAGAAATCCTGATCATTATCCTCTAATTTCTTCGATCTGCACCCTGGTAAAGGGCTGGCGGTGGCCGTACCGGCGCCGGTAGTTGGATTTGGCCTTGTACTTAAACACCAGGATCTTTTTGTGTTTATCGTGTTCCAGGACCTTGGCCACTACCCTGGCCCCCTCCACATAGGGAGTACCCACCTGCAATTTATCATCCTGCTTCAGGGCCAGTACCCGGTCAAATTCTACCTTCCCGCCAACTTCAGCCGGGAGCTTTTCGACAAAGACCACATCCCCGGGCTGCACCTTATACTGCTTGCCGCCAGTTTCGATAATGGCATACACGGTAATCTCCACCTCCTCGCATCAGACTCGCCGGGTCAGGTATGTCCGCAGACATTTGGAACCTGCGCCGTGCGGTTGGAGCGAAGCTGCCGGGACAGCTCGACAGAGGTATTGTAGCACAGAGGGGAAGGCATGTCAACCGGATGTATTTACATAATTTTCCGATAATTAATAAGAGGGTAAGTAGAGACGAATTGTCTGCCGCATCCCCATCCCTACTCACCCAACAGGGGCACGGAATCATTCCCCTGCCGCAGCCCTGGTAACGGCGGCCAGGGCAGCCGTAACTGCCGCGGTAGAGCCAAAGAAAGCCACGGTGCTAATATGCTGGGGACAATTGCCAAGCAGCTCTACCGCAATGACATCGGCGGCCTTCTGGCCCACATCGGCCCAATAGAAGAGACTGGGAAGATCCGACTGGACCAGGCCCACCGCAGCAAAGGTCTTCCCTTCGATTTCCCGGCGCATTTCCCGGGGGATGCGCCGGGAAAGCATGGCCAGGGTTCCCGGTCGTGGAGCCCGGATAAAGCGGGTCTTTACCATTTTCCCCATCCTTCACTAAAAGGTTAGCTGGCGGTTAGGCGAGGGAATGATGGCCGTAGCCACCAGAATTCCTTCATCTTTGAACTTGGCTTCCACGCTTTTTACTGCCGCTTCTACGGCAGCCAGTTCCCCACACAGGGCAACAAAGGCCTTTCCGCCCATACCCCGGGCAAGGCGGATTTCCAGCAGGTTAACATTGCCCGCCTTGGCCGCAGTATCGCCCACAATGACTCCGGAGGCGGCGTCAACGGTCTCGATTACACCCAGGGCACCTTTCAGCTCGAAGGTGGTGGTAGCCGACAGGGCGGGAAAGACAGAGGCATGGACCTGGGGCAGCACCAGATCGGCTATGACATGGGGAGGGTCATACTCGATTCCCTTCCTGACCGCAAAGCGAACAGCTTCCACATCGCCGGACACCATGGCAATAAACTTGCCCGGGCATAAAACCGTTGCCACGAGGAGCTCAACATTGCCGGCCTTGAGCATGGCATCACAGGCAGCAATGCCACGGGCGATACTCTTGTATTCAATTAAACCCAGGGCCTTATCCATTGTCTGCCACCTCTTTTCCTTTTTCGGCCACGATGGTAATGGCCGCGGGGGTTACTGCGGTAACCTTTCCCGTTATGCTGGCATGAATGCGCGCCCCCAGGCTGCCTGCCGGGACATCGGCCACCAGATCGCCCCTGGACACCTGCTGGCCCACCTGGACCACCGGGACTGCCGGCGCCCCGGCATGCTGCTTCAGGAGCAGGGTTACCTGATCCGGTGTGATGGTTTCTTGCCGCAGGGGAGGCTTGGGCGGATAATTGGCCAGTCCCAACCTCTTCAGCAGCCTGGATACAGGCACCCGGCGGTATTCCCGCCAGGGATGTACCTCCCGCTCTACGCCTTTGTATAGGTTTGGGACCCCCTGTTCCCGTAGTTCTTTCTTTAAAGCCTGATTAACCCGGCGGGGAGACAGGCCCATGGGGCAGGCATAGAGGTCGCAGACACCGCATTCGCTGCACAAATAGGCCTCCGCTGCTGCCCGGGCCTCATAACCGGGATAACTGACCAGCAACATCATCTTGTGGGGTTCCAGCTGGTGTCCCAGGTGATAGCGGGGGCACATTTCGGTGCATTCCCGACACTGGCAGCAGGCAGCCCGGGCCTGCCGCAGTATATGGGGTATGGGCATGGAGCGAACCGTTATCACCGGGCTGGTTTCCGGCAACACCAGGATCCCCTTGGTTGTCTTGGTAACGGGCTGCTCCAGATCCTCAACCAGCTCTCCCATCATGGGTCCGCCTGACAGTACTCTGTAGGCGGCAATACTGGGACCACCGGCCAGGGACAGGAGGTCCTTAATCCTGACACCCAGGGGGACATGAAAGGTCCCCGGCCTGTTGACGGCCCCGTTTACCGTTACCCAGGTGCCCGTTACCGGCCGCCCGGCTTCCCCTTCGACCAGGTTCCAGAGGGTTTCCACGTTCAGGACCACCGTTTTGATGGCCAGGGGTATTCCCCCCGGGGGTACCCGTTTCCCCAGGGCTTCATACACCAGGACAAATTCATCGCCGGCAGGATAAAAATCACCCAGCTGCACTACCTCCAGGTTGGGATAAGAAGCTGTTGCCCTTTGCAGGGCCAAAACGGCTTCTTTATTCTTTGCTTTGACGGCAAAGACGGCTTTTTGCGCCTCCACGGCAGTGCGGACCTTCTCCAGCATGGCCGCCAGTTGAGAAGAAAATTCTACCATCAGATGGTAGTCAACGCTCAGCAGGGGTTCACACTCGGCGCCGTTTACAATGACCATGTCAACGGCCACGTCCAGCTTGACATGGGTAGGAAAACCGGCACCACCTGCACCTACTACACCAGCCCGGTAAGCCAGTTCGGCCACTTCGTTTTTCACCTGCAAGCCCCCCATCCTACCGAATAGATAGAGCATCTATGAGGACACACCGGCGGCGGCGGGTAAAGGTCCGGGCAGAGGTCAGGCCTTCTCCGGTCGGACCGGCAATGGTAAAGGTTGTAAAGCCCTCTCCACCGACACCGATACCGGCGTAGGAAGGACCGTTCTTGACGAAAATGGTGGTCTGGATCGCCCTTGCCATACGGGTCATATGGTCCACATTTTTGGAATGCATAATGGCGGTGTGTTTAAAGCCATGTTCCACTTCCACGGCGACAGCGATAGCTTCCTCAATGTCTTTCACCCGGACCAGGGGAAGTATGGGCATCATCAATTCTTCCTGGACAAAGGGGTGTTCCCTGTCCACCTCGACCAGCAGGCAGCGCTTGTCCGGCGGCAGTTCCAGGCCCAGGGCCGCCCTGGCGATGACAGCGGCATCCCGGCCGATGAATTCCCGTTTGGGTTTACCCTTTTCATCCAGGACCTTGGCGGCCAGGGCATCGATATCCCCCTGGTTCTTCACATGATAACCGCCGTTTTTCAGCAAATTAAACAGGAGGTAATCGGCAATACTCTCCACTGCGATAATTTCCTTTTCGGCAATGCAGGGAATATTGTTGTCAAAGGTGCTGCCGGCAATAATGTCGTGACCGGCCTTCTCAATATCAGCCGTTTCGTCCACCACCACCGGTGGATTGCCTGCCCCGGCGCCGATGGCTTTTTTCCCGGATTTCAACACAGCCCGGACCAAACCGGGGCCCCCGGTGGCAACCAGCAGGTTTATCCTGGGATGCTGGAACATGATCTGGGTTTTCTCCAGGCTCGGTTCCCTGATGGAAACCACAATATCCTCCGGTCCCCCGGCGGCAAGAATTGCTTCATTGATAAGCTCTACCGCCCGCAGGGAACACTTCTTGGCGCCAGGATGGGGGCTGAACACGACACTGTTTCCCCCGGCAATCATCCCAATGGAGTTGCAAAAAACCGTCGCTACCGGGTTGGTAGAGGGGGTGATGGCCCCGATGACACCAAAGGGAGACATCTCCACCAGGGTCAGGCCCTTGTCCCCCGACCAGGCCTCGGTAACCAGGTCTTCAGTACCCGGCGTTTTGTCGGCGACCAGGTGATGCTTGAGAACCTTGTCGGCGACGCGGCCCATGCCTGTTTCGGCAACGGCCAGCTGGGCCAGTTCTTCGGCGTGCTGGCGCAGCGTTTGCCGGATGGCGGCAATCAACTTTTCCCTTTCTTCCAAATTCAGCTTCACCAGCTTTTTCTGCCCGGCGGCCGCCCGCTCGATGGCCACTTCCATATCATCATAGACACCGGGCAGGTCTTTACCGGCCTTCCCAGGCAACCCGTTGCCCAGCCTGGCCAGAACTTCCTGGACAATTTCCTGCAGTTGTGCTGGATCTAGTTCAAGTGTCATGTCCTACTACCTCCTCCCACAATTCCACTGCTGCCCGGGCAATAATCATATCCTCCGCTACCGTTCCCCCACTCACGCCAATCCCCCCTACTACCTGTCCGTCCCGGTAGAGGGGATAACCGCCACCAAAGACCACCAGGCTGCCCGGCTGGAAGTTCTCGATACCGTAGAGGGGTCCACCGGGCTGGACCAATTTCGCCACTTCATGGGTCGGCATCTTTAACGCCACTGCCGTATAGGCTTTGCCCCGGGCCAGTTCTATACTGGCCAAAAGGGCTCCATCCTGCCGGTCCAGGGAAAGCAGGTTGCCCCCCCCATCGACCACGGCTGTGACCACGGGAACACCCAGCTGGCCGGCCTTCGCTTCGGCAGCCTCCATTAGTTTGCGCGCCTGGGCTAAAGAGAGGGTTTCTCCCTGCCTGTTGTTACCCATATATCCCTTCACCTTCTCGGTTACCTGCTGCACCACTTCCCGAAAAACCTCCTGCCGTGCCATCAGATAAAGGAGATCCGACAGCCGGTTCAGGTACACAATTATTTCTTTTCTCACTTCTTCCCGCTGGGCCAGGATTACAGTTACCCGCTCGGCCCGGCGCACTACCGTCCGGGCCACGTCCAGGTAGCCGGCCCCCAGGGTGCCGCCCGGCAAAACAAAACCCTTCTGCGGTCCAATTTTTGCCGCTATGGCATCGATAGCCCTTTCCAGCTCTCCTATATCCTCAGCAGTCAGGCGCTCCTTCAGGCGGCCCGTCTCCCCCGGGGGGGAGGCCAGCTCTGCTGCCAAAAGCTGCAGCTTCTGTTGCACTTCCTTGAGGCGCTCCTTATTCTCCTGGTCCCTGATCCCGGCCCGAGCTAAACCCAGCCAGGATGAAGCTTCATCCACCGTTCCATAGGCCTCAACCCGCAGATTATCTTTAGCCACCCTTTGCCCGCCCAAAAGACTTGTCTGTCCCTCGTCACCCGTTCCAGTGTAAATCTTCATTGTCCCTGTACCTCCATGGTATCGACAATGCCAACCACCGCAGCATCAATGGGAATATCAGCCTTATCCAGGGCAAGGCGCGCCGAACTCCCCTCCACCACCAGGACTGTTTCACCCATCCCGGCACCGACAATATCAACGGCCACCCTGGGGGCTCTGTCCACCAGGGTATTGTCCAAATCTAAGGGTTGGATTATTAAAAGTTTGCACCCCACCAGGCGCTCATCCTTTTTTGTTGCCACCACATTGCCGATAACCTTTGCAATTATCATTTTTTCACCCCTTTGCACCGGATCAGTTCACTGGATCCTGATGCGCAGACCCTTTTCCTCTGCCAGGTCCCTGGCCAGGGGTGTGATCACTGTCCCCCTGGCTACGATAATCTCCTTTCCCGGCCAGGTAGCCACATGGCTGCGGCTGAGGACCTTACCCGTAAACACCTTTACCTCTTGTCCCTGACCCTCCCGGCGCCTGCCCGGCCACTGGACCAGATCTTCCGCCGCAGCGGCCAGCTCCTTGGCCGCCAGCAAATGTACGCCGTAGGCAGCCAGCCTTTCCAAATTACCGGCCAGCTGTTCCCGCAGAGCCGGCATTCCCCGGTTCATCCCCAGGCGGACACGGGTGGGATGATTTATGTCGCAGGCGTCCGTTGCGGCAAGGACCGGTTTACCCATAAGGAGGCCTTCCAGGATCAGGGTCGTAACCAGGTTATCGGCTATACCGGCCGCCACCTTGGCCGCCGTATTTACCGTGAGGACAGGCACCAGGAGCAGGTTGTGTTCCTGAAGCAGGGGGCCCGGCGGCCAACCATTTTTCTCCGTCAAGATGGGGACGCCCGGCAGCGCCCCGGCAACCCTTTCGGTGCCCAGGGCCCGTTCTGCCCCCGGGGTCATTACTGCGGTAAAGGACCAGCCGTGTTCCTTCATTTTTCCCAGGGCCAAAAGCCCCTCCTCGGCGCCGATAATCCCACCGGTAAACAAGGCCAGAGCCCGGCGCTGCCTCTCCTGTAACCTTTTCCATACTTCAGCGGCAACCCGCTCAATCAGAAGGGCATCATCCATCAGCTATCACCCTTCCCGTCTTCTCCAAACCCTATCCTTCCTGTCAGCTTTACCAGCAGCTTTTATTTTCTTTCCCCGTAATGGAGGCAGCGGGAACGGGGTTCCCCTTTTCGCCGCGGGCATTCGGGATCACCGCAGAGGTTGCAGACAGCCTCGGTTTGAGCCCCCTTTTCCCCCTCCTTCTCCTGGCCTTCTGCCTCCCCGGCGGGGCTTTCTTCCCCTTCTTCCTGCTCCATTACCATCTCTATATGGTCCTCAGCCCCACCTTCTTCCGGCTCCATTGCTTCAGCGACGGGGCCTTCCACCCTTTCTTCTTCTTGCTCTATTTCCCCGGGCGCCGGGCTTTCTTCCCCTTCAAGGGGCGGTGTGTGTTCCTCCCCTGTACCTGCAGGCCCTGCCCCGCCCTTTTCTTCTTCCGGCATCTGTTCTTCTTTCTTGGGAGCGGGTACCATCTCGGGGGTAGCAACAATTCTCCGCAATTCCTCATGGGGCCGGGGGATCACATGGGTAGCTACCACCCTGCCCACTCTGGAACCGGCTGCCGCCCCGGCACTGACGGCCGCCTGGACGGCCGCCACATCACCCTGCAACTTCACCGTTACCATCCCCTGCCCCTTGGTCAGTTCATAACCCAGCAGTTCAACATTGGCCGCCTTAACTGCCGCATCGGCCGCTGTCACGGCACAGACAAGTCCTTGCGTCTCAATCAATCCCAGGGCCTTCCTGTGCATGGCTGGAACTTCCCCCCTTCCAAACCCCGTATTCCTGGAGCACCCTGATAACAGTGGCGACTATTGTCGACAGCATCTCCCCTTTTGGGAAAAAAGGTTCCTCTTCCCTGGTGCGGAATGGGATGCCCTTGACCAGTCGGGCTGCATTGGTCCCCAGGCGCCGGCTTTCCCCCTCATCCAGCTGACTGGCCGGGATGAAGAACAGGGGCTGTTCCCGCTGCAGGCGATAATAATGGAGAGCGATGCCGTCCCTGGCCAGCCCGATCCCCGTCCCAAGGGGGGATTGGGCGGCTGCTTCCCAGGCCAGGTTGACTGCCGTATCCTCCGGGCCTGTGCGCAGCTGACCGGGTACTCCTTCTTCTTCCAAACCCAGCTGAACCTGGCGGATGTGTTCCGCTGCCGTCCCTGGTGCCACATTGATGACGATCCTTGGTTTTTCCGTTCTCCCTCCTTGCCAGTGGGTCACTTTAGTCACCCCTCTCGCAGTAGGCCAGCACCAGACCCGTCGCCACCGC
>DUTA01000089.1 GCA_012842325.1 Bacillota bacterium
AGATTCTGCGTCGCCGCAGACACCCTTGCCTTAAGCTAACGGCTACTGCTACCTTCACCGCTCGGGACTTTCACCCTAGAGACAGCGACCATGCCGGGCGCACTGAAAAAAGGCACCGCCTTTGCGGTGCCTTTGGGCCTGCCCTTCTTACATCATGGGCGGGGTTGCAGGCTCTTCTTTCTTTTCCGGGATATCGGTTACTATTGCCTCGGTGGTCAACAGCATTGCGGCAATGCTGGCGGCGTTCTGCAGGGCCGAGCGGGTTACCTTAACCGGGTCAACAATACCGGCCGCAAACATATCGACGAATTCACCCGTCAGGGCATTGTAGCCAACATTGACCGGCTTGCTCTTAACCTTCTCGACAATGACCGAACCTTCTTCCCCGGCATTGCTGGCAATCTGCCGGACAGGAGCTTCCAGGGCCCGGCGGACGATATCGACACCCACCTTTTCATCGCCCTCTACCTTCAGTTCATCCAGGGCCGGAATGGCGTCGATGAGGGCGGTACCGCCGCCGGCAATTATCCCTTCCTCCACAGCGGCCCGGGTTGCGGCCAGGGCATCTTCAATCCGGTGCTTCTTCTCCTTCAGTTCCGTCTCGGTGGCGGCCCCTACTTCAATAACGGCCACACCGCCGGCCAGTTTGGCCAAACGTTCCTGGAGTTTTTCCCGGTCGAAGTCGGAGGTGGTTTCTTCAATCTCAGCCCGGATCTGGTTGATGCGGGCCTTGACCTTTTCGGAGTCACCGCGGCCATCGACAATAATGGTTTCTTCCTTGTTGACCCGCACCTGACGGGCCTGCCCCAGCATTCTGAGCTCAGCCGCATCGAGTTTCAGGCCGACCTCTTCCGAAATAACGGTGCCGCCGGTGAGGATGGCAATATCCTGCAGCATGGCCTTGCGGCGGTCGCCAAAGCCGGGCGCCTTGACAGCCACGGCATTCAAGGTTCCCCGCAATTTGTTCAATACCAGGGTGGCCAGGGCTTCCCCTTCCATATCTTCGGCTATAATCAGGAGGGGTTTACCTGTCTGGACAACCCTTTCCAGAATGGGAAGGAGATCATTTATGGCACTAATTTTCCGGTCTGTAATCAGGATATAGGGTTCGTCAAGGATGGCCTCCATTTTTTCCGTATCGGTTACCATGTAGTGGGAGATGTAACCCCGGTCAAACTGCATCCCTTCCACAACATCCAGGGTGGTGCCGATGCCCTTGGACTCTTCCACAGTGATAACGCCGTCTTTGCCGACCTTTTCCATGGCGTCGGCAATCAGCTGGCCGATCTCTTCATTGTCGGCAGAAATGGCGGCTACCTGGGAGATTGCTTCCCGGCTCTCCACCGGTTTGCTGTTCTTCTTGATGGTTTCAACGGCCACGGCAACGGCCTTTTCGATCCCCCGCCGCAGGATCATGGGGTTGGCGCCGGCCGTTACATTCTTGAGCCCCTCCTTAATGATGGCCTCGGCCAGGAGGGTAGCGGTGGTGGTACCGTCCCCCGCCACATCGTTGGTCTTGGTGGCAACTTCCTTTACCAGCTGGGCACCCATATTTTCAAAGGGATCTTCCAGTTCAATTTCCCGGGCAATGGTTACCCCGTCATTGGTGATGGTCGGGGAACCGAATTTCTTGTCCAAAACTACGTTCCTGCCCTTGGGCCCCAGGGTAACCTTAACGGCTGCCGCCAGTTTTTCTACTCCTCTTTCCAGAGCCCGCCGGGCTTCTTCCCTGTATAAAAGCTGTTTGGCCATATGTAATACCCTCCCTTATCAATTTATTGGCAGAGGTTATTCAACAACAGCAAGGATGTCCCGTTCGCTCAAGATGAGGTGCTCTTCATCATCAATCTTGATTTCAGTACCGGCGAACTTGGAGTAGATGACCTTGTCACCCACCTTAACTTCGAGGGGAACCCTTTCCCCATTTTCCAGGAGCTTACCGCTGCCAACGGCAATTACTTCTCCTTCCTGGGGTTTTTCCTTGGCTGTGTCCGGGATAACAATTCCACCCTTGGTCTTCTCTTCCTTTGTTGCTGGCTTAACAAGTACCCGGTCGCCTAGAGGTTTCACCTTCATGCAATAACCCTCCCTTTACTTCCTGATCTGTTATTAGCACTCACAGGCAGTGAGTGCTAACACCTAATACTAATAATATTAAATGGCCATCCTCACGGCAACTATAATGATAAGGTTTTAACAGCAGTTACTGGTGGTTAGATTGCGAATCAGCCCATTACCTCCCCCTTGCTCCTGATTTTACCCTAATTTACCTTCAACAGTTATTATTTCCCTGGAAGACCAAATTATTCATCCTCCCAAGGGCCCCGATCCCGGTGTCCTTCCCTGGTGCCAAAGGCAACGGCAGCCCTGAAGCTGTATTGCCTTACCTGTCCTTTTCCTTCCCCTCACCAAAACAACCCAGCTGGCAATTTATAATTCTAATTCCCAGCCGGTCGGCCGCCCGGCCTACCTCAATGGGTGCTACTCCCAGGCGCTTGGCCAGGGCCAGAGCCTGGGGACAGCTGAGCCGTTTCTCCGGAGCCAGGGCGGCCATCTCCTGCAATAAATCCTTCACCTCGCCCATTTTGCTCACCTCCGGGAAATATTTTACAGCCCCGCATGGACTTTTTAATAATACAGCAGCGGCAGAAAGAATCCCCTTGCTCCCACGACAGCAAGGGGACCAGCGCGGGGGTCTTTACTCTTCCTCCAGCACTTTTTGGGCTACCAGTTTCCTCACCTTGTCCTTGGCCTGCATTGTTCCCACCACAGAAAGCCTGTCCCCGGCCTTAAACTCCATCTTTGAAGAGGGAGAATAGATTTCCTCCCCATCCCTCTCTATACTGACCACCGTTGCCCCGGTACGGGTACGCAGTTTGGTCTCTGCCAGATCCTTGCCGACCAGCCAGGAATCCGCCGGGATCTCGATCTTTTCCAGGTACTGGAGATTATTGATCATACCCCACAGGTAGGAGACCATCTGTTGCACCGTCTGTTCCACTTCCTGGTCCAGGCGCCGCCTTTCCTCCAGCAGCTGGGTCAGCTTTTCCTGCAGGTTGGCCATGGCCTTTTCTCCCTGGAAGGCCTGGAAATAGTCTTCCGCCGCTTGTTTCGACTTGATGACAATGCCGGTTCCGGCAACGGTCTCCACCACCCCTGCATCCTCCAGGAGGGCCACCGCCCTCCGGATGGTCTCTGGCGAGACCTTGTAGCGTCCGGCCAGGGTTGAACGCCCCGAAATCCTTTCGCCAATCTGATATTCTTCCCGGATAATCCGCAGGGCTAAATCCAGGGCAATCTGTTCATAGCGGGAAAAGTCCGCTAATTTCTTCCGGTGAGCCACTGGTAGTCCGCCTCCTTTATTGGCCTTCTATTGTCCTGCCAAAAGCTGGGCTGCCAATTCCCGTAAGAACCATTCCACATCACTGACTATGCCGATGGTCTGGAAACTGCCCCGATCCACCAGTTTTGTCACCACGGCCGGGTTGATATCGACACAGACGGTGCGCACCCTTGCCGGAAGCAGGTTCCCCGTCGCAATGGAATGGAGCATGGTCCCCAGCATCAGGACCAGGTCCACCTGCTGCGCCCGCCACCGCATTTCCTCCTGGGCCTCCAGGACATCGGTGATCACATCGGGGAGGGGGCCGTCGTCCCGGATAGAACCGGCCAGCACATAATCGACATTGTTGACGACACAGCTGTACATAACCCCCCTGGTAAGGAGGCCCTGTTTCACCGCTTCCTTGATACCGCCTGCCCGGCGGATCAGGTTGATGGCCCGCAGGTGATGGCTGTGCCCGCCCGGCACCGCCTCCCCGGTAGCCAGGGAGACACCCAGGGAGGTACCCAGCAGGGCCCCTTCAATATCATGGGTGGCCAGGGCATTGCCGGCAAAGAGATAGTCGATATAGCCGGCTTCGATGATCTGGGAGAGGTACCTGCCGGCACCGGTATGGATGATGGCCGGGCCGGCCACCACCAGGATCTTTTTCCCTTCCTTTTTCAAAGTCCGCATCAGCTGGGCAATCTCCTTGAGCAGAAGGCCCTTGGGCCTTTCACTGGAGACGGCGCTCTCCATAAAGCGGAAGATTTCCTTCTGCCTCCCCCGCTGCAGGGGCACCACCCTGATCCCCTTCTGGCCCAGAACCACCAGTTCCCCTTTCTTTACCCGGTTAACGGGAACGCAACGGGCCCGGCCCGCCTCTGGATCAAAGACAATGCCACAGTCCATTTCCGTCCCTTCCACCTTGATCCACCGGCCGGCGGAGAAAATGAAGGTTTCCAGATTGGTCGTGGCATAGAAATCATCGGGGAAGACGCCATCCCGGGGGGCCGGTGCCAATTCAACCTCCTCGGCGGTCAGAATGGTCGCTCCCAAATCCCGCAGCCTCCCCAGGAGCCGGTTAAGTTCTTCTTCACTCTGGGCCTGCACCTCCAGGAGGGCATAACTGGGGTCCGCCTTGGTGCGGCCGATCTCAAACTTTTCCACGCGAAAATCACCGTTATTGTCGATGATCTCATCCAGGACCCGCGGCAGAATGTGGGAATCGATGATGTGGCCGCAGAGCTCAATTTTCTGGGTGTACATAAAAGGTCTCCCCTTCAGACCCAAAATAGCGGTCAAATCTCCCTATTCCACCAATTTTCATGGTAACATACCCCCCTGTCAATGTCAATGTCTGGAAGAAACCGGTCCCCGGTCCTTGCCAGGCACCGGGCGAGCAGTTAGAATGGAAGGGATGACAGCGGGGGAGATGGTTGCTATGACAGATCAGTATAAAACTGTAGCCCGGGAAATGGTAACCAGATGCAAAATCCAGCGTTCCCTCTTCATCGCCCACGTCCGGGAAACGCCCACGGAAGAAGAAGCCCGGGCCTTTATCGCCCGGGTCAGCAGTGAGCACAAACAGGCCACCCACAATTGCTGGGCCTACCGGATCGGGATCGGCAAAGAGGAAGTCTCCTATTTTGACGACGACGGTGAACCCAGCGGTACAGCGGGGAAGCCCATCTACGGGGCCATTCTCAGCCGGGACATAACCAACGTGGCCGTCGTTGTCACCCGCTATTTCGGGGGCAAAAAGCTGGGGGTGCGGGGCCTGATTGAGGCTTATGCCGGCGCCGCCGGGGACGCCATCGACCATGCCGGAATCATTACCAGGAGGTTGACGACAACCTTCACCTTCACCTGCAGCTATGCCCAGCTGGACCAGGTCCACCACCTCCTGAACCAGGTGGAGGGCGAAATCCTGGAAAGCAACTACACCGACAGGGTGGAATTGACCATTGCCGTCCCCCGCTCCCGGGGACCCCAGGTGGCAAAAGCCCTGGCAGAGCTGGGCAGGTGAAAAGGCCTTCTTACGGGAGCAGCTGGATGATTTCGGCGGTGCCGCCCAGGGCATCCAGGTAAAGGAGCCGGTTCCGCAAGGGTTCTCCCTGGCCCAGGAGTATTTTTATGGTCTCCTGGACCTGCCATGCCGCTACCATGGCCGGCGTGGCCGCAGGATTGCCCAGCTGCACCTCCACACCCCGGTCCCGGCCTGCCTGACCCTGGGGGTACAGGAGATCTAAACCCGGGTCCCCGGGGAAAATGGTCATAACCTGTCCCTGGTAACCGGCTATGGCGCCATGGACCAGGGGGAGCCCCAGTTCTCCGGCAGCCTCCTGGAGGAGAAAGCGCGCCGGCAGATTATCCAGGGCATCGACGATGACCTGAGCCGGGGCCAGGTATTCCCGGGCGTTTTCCCCGGTCAGCCAGACCACATGGGCAGCGACGGTGACGGCCCCGTTCAGCTGCGCTGCCCGCTCCTTTGCCGCCAGGGCCTTGGCCTGGCCCAGGTTTTGCTGGGTGGCCAGGAGCTGGCGGTTGAGGTTGTTGTCGTCAAAGCTGTCTCCATCGATGACGATCAACCTGCCCACACCCATGCGGGTCAAAAGTTCAATTATCCAGCCCCCCAGGCCGCCGGCACCGACTACGGCGACGCAGGCCCTGAGCAGGGTTTCCTGCCCGGCCAGGCCCACCGTCCCCAGGTTGCGCAAATATCGGGCCGGGAGAATGCCCGCCCCCAGGGCGGCCAGTTGAATCTCCTTCTGGGAAAACCCGCCCTCCCGGGCCAGGGCCAATTCCTCCGCCACGGGAAGGACCGGCACCCGGCCGCCTGCCTGTTCTACCTCCCTGCTCCTGGCCTTAATCTCTGCCACCAACTTCATTTCTTCCCCTCCCCTGCTCATTGGATCAGCTCCACCGGTGTTTTCAGAACCGCCTGGAGTTCCAGGTAAGAACGCCCCCGCAGGTCCCTCCCCTGATCGGCAAAGGCGAGCCCGGGAAGAAAGATACACTCCGGCCGCCTGTCCCTAACCCTGTCCGGCAGGACGGCCAGAAAATCTTCCAAAAGGAGTAAACCGCTGCAGCAGATATTGCCGCCAAAGGTCTGATTGGGAACGGCCATTATCTCCAGGGAAGGGAGCTCCTCCTTCACCCTTTCCAGGGCCGAAGCCAGGATGGGTGCCGCCAGGGTTGAGGTGGCCAGCAGAGCTCGCCCCCGGGCCAGCTGCCGCACCCGCCCGGTAAAGGAGCGGAAAAGATCGGGATCCAGGTCGGCAGCCATGACAAGGCCGGGGGAGGCATCCTCCTCCTTCTCGAGGCAAAACCGCAAGGGTTTCCCATCTCTGATAATATCTATTACTACCTTCCCGGCCGCCTGCACCTGCCGGAAGGCATCGACCCGGGAAAAGGGCCTCTTTCCATTGACGGCCGTGATAACATCTCCCCCCTTGAGGCCGGCCCGGGCCGCCGGCGAATCCTCAATGACCCCCAGGATCCGGGGCGTCAAATCCTTTAGCGAGGGCGGTTCCAGGATGAGGGGGACGCGGGTCTTTTCCCTTTCTTCGGCAAGCAAGGCCTGCAATTTTTCCTCCGTTCCCGCCGGGGGGACCCATTCCTGCCTGGTATAGCGGGTATAGCCGGGAAGGAAGATCCGGACGGTGGCGGCTCCCCACCGGACCAGAAAAGCGATGGTCTGGCGGAGGTCCTCCCACCCCACCAGATGAGGCAGGGCCACAATGCTGCCGTCAAAGGGGATCCCCCTTTCCCGCAAGGAGGCAACGGCCCTGAGGACGGCAGCCGGGTTGTTATCACCCATCAGGATCCTCCTTCCCCCTGCCGTGGCACTGTTCAGGGACACCACCAGCCTTACCCGGCCTAACCGGGCCAGTAACGCGACAGTAGCCGGGGTGAGGCCCATGCCGTTGGTGGTTATCTGGATGGGGGTGGCAGGAAAGCGCCGCCGCAGGCCCGTGAGGAGGGCTGGAAACTCCGGGTGCAAAAAGGGTTCCCCTTCGTTGATCCTCGTCACCGACTCGCCGATAATGATCCTTTTTTCCGGATCGAGAAATTCGGCCAGCTCAAGGATTTCCTCCTTCCCCAGGGGGGGCAGGGAATAGACCCTGATTCCCGGCGGATTCTGCAGGTGGCTGCAGAAAACACAACGGCCGTTGCAGGCCGAGGTAACGGGAAGGATATTGGCTTCGGAGATACTCTTCAACAAAAGGCGATACAGGTCCGGCTGCACCCAATGTTTCCCCCTTAGAACCGAACATACTTTCTGTTATCCACATTCTCCACAGGCTTATCCACAGAAAGAGGTGGGAAAAAGCCCTTTTTTATCACCAATTGGCAAGTTATCCACAGGCAGGGACCTGTTTGCCATCCACAACAGGGCCGGTAGAGTGGATAAACCGCTTGTAAAGCCGGCAACTGCCCCCGGCCGCCCCGGCGCGAAGTCGGATATGCGAGGTTTAAGATCAGTTTTCACCCTATCCCCAGCTTGCCAACGGCAGGCTGGCGACGGCGTTGAGATCAAGGGAGGCAGTATGCCCGGCCTGGAGGCGGTAGTAGCCGACGGAGGCGATCATGGCCGCATTATCGGTACACAAAACCGGCGGCGGATAGAGGACCTCAATTCCGGCTTCAGCGCTTCGGGCCTGAAAGAGAGACCGGAGGGCGGAATTGGCTGCCACACCGCCGCAGACGGCCACCCGGTCCACCCCGCACGCGGCGGCCGCAGCCAGGGTCCGTTCCACCAGGACCTCCACCACCGCCGCCTGGAAACTGGCGGCCACATCGGCCACAGCTATTGTCTCCCCCCGCTGGCGGCAACGGTTGAGGTAATTTAAGACCGCCGTCTTCACGCCGCTGAAGCTGAAAGCAAAGGGGGCATCCTTGACCACGGCCCGGGGAAAAGCAATGGCCTCGGGATTGCCCTCCCGGGCCACCGCCTCGATCCGGGGCCCTCCTGGATAACCCAAACCCAGGACCCGGGCCACCTTGTCAAAGGCCTCGCCGGCGGCGTCGTCCCTGGTCTGCCCCAATAAGCGGTACCGGCCGTAGTCCAAAACCTGGAGGAGATCGGTGTGGCCGCCGGAAACCACCAGGGCAAGAAAGGGCGGTTCCAGCCAGGGGTGGGCCAGGAAATTGGAATAGATGTGACCTTCCAGGTGGTTGACCCCTACCAGGGGCAGCCGCCGGGCAAAGGCAATGGCCTTGGCCACGGTCACCCCCACCAGCAGGGCCCCCACCAGCCCGGGGCCGCGGGTTACGGCAATGCCGTCCAGTTCCTCCCAGGTAACCCCGGCTGCCTTCATGGCCTCCTGAACAATGGGACTTATGTTTTCCAGGTGCTTCCGGGAAGCCAGTTCGGGCACAACACCGCCAAAGGGCTGGTGCAGTTCCACCTGACTGGAAATAATATTGGAGAGGATCCGCCTCCCCCCTGCAACCACTGCGGCCGCCGTCTCGTCACAACTGGTCTCAATGCCAAGAAGCAAGCCCGCCATCTCTATTCCCCCCTTCCCGGCTCCTGCTCCTGATCCTGCCCCTGTCCGGTTCCGGCAGGCTGCAGGTCCTCCTTCCACATGATCAGGGCATCCTCCCCATTGTCGGAATAATAGTCCTTCCGGTAGCCGATGCCCCGGAACCCCAGCTTCTCGTACAGCCGCTGGGCAATGTGATTCGACCGCCTCACCTCCAGGGTCATGCGCCTGGCCCCCCTGACATAGGCCCTGGTCATCAGGCAGCGAAGCAAAAGTTCCCCCAGTCCCCGGCGCCGGTACTGGGGATGAATGGCAATATTGGTAACGTGGGCTTCATCCATAATCAGCCACATGCCGCCGTAGCCCACCACCCGGCCGGCATCCAGGACCACCAGGTAGTCAGCCAGTTGATTGTCCTCCAGCTCAAAACGGTAAGCCTCATAGGACCAGGGATTGGAAAAGCAAAGCCTCTCCAGGGCCAGCACTTCCTCCAGATGGGTCATGTTCATCTTTTCCAAAGTGATCATGGCCTTATCCATTACCCCCACCGGAGTCGGACTCCTTTTTTTCCAGATTGATCTCGGCCGCCGATTTGCGGACATAGAGGGGCTCCACGGTCAGGGGAACACCCCCGGGGTTTTCCTCCAGGGCCCGTCGGCCCAGAAAGGCCACGCTGGAGGCCCGGGGCAGGCGGGAGGCCGCGGGCACAAGGAAAGCCCTGGCCCCCGTTTTCGCCACTGCCTCCCCGCAGAGGCCAATGGCATCTCCCGAGAAGATTACCGGTTCCTCCCTGCCCGCCAGCAAACCCGTCAACTCCGCCGGCGTCAGGGCCAGGTAATCGGTCAGGCGTTCCAGCCCCGCCTCCTCCCCCCGGTACAGGGCAGTATAGATATAACCCTGTTTGGCATCGAGGAGGGGGCAGACTAAAGCCCCGGGAAAGAAATAATTGTAGGCCAGGGCATCCAGGGTGGGAACGGTAACCAGGGGCTTATCCAAGGCCTGGGCCAGGCCCTTCCCTGTCCCCAATCCGATCCGCAGGCCGGTAAAGGAACCGGGGCCGGCCGAAACGGCGATCCCGTCCACCTCTTCTATTTCCACCCCCGCCCCGGCCAGCACCCTGGCCATAACAGGCAGGAGGCGTTCCGAATGAGTTCTTTGGGGTATATTCAGAACCTCCTCCGCCACCAGCCGCTCCCCTTCCACCAGGGCCACGCTGGCAACGGTGGTGGCTGTATCAACAGCCAGGATCAACATCCCTTTTCAGCTCCTCCAGCAGTTTCCCATAGCGTTCTCCCCGGGCGGAAAAGACCAGGCACCTTTTCTCCTCTCCCCCCGGAGCATGGTCCAGATCAATGCGCAAATAGGCGGGGGGGAGGAAATCCAGGATCAGATCGGCCCATTCGATGACAGTAACCCCCTGACCGAAGAAATACTCCTCATAGCCCAAATCCAGCAGCTCCTCGGGCCCGGCCAGGCGGTAGGCGTCCATGTGATAGAGGGGTATTCTCCCCGGGTATTCCTTTATAATGAGAAAAGTGGGGCTGGTGACAGGGCCCTCGATGCCCATGCCGGCGGCGATGCCCTGGACCAGGATGGTCTTTCCCGCCCCCAGCTCTCCCGTCAGGGCTATGAGGTCGCCGGGGGCCAGGAGTCTCCCCAGTTTTTCCCCCAGCCGCCGGGTCTCAGCCGGCCCATTGGTGATGATCTTCATCTGCCTTCCCCCTGCCCCTGAAAATGATCCCAGCCCCCGGGTCGGAGGGCCTGGACCCTGCCGTCCCGCCAGCGGAGGGTTAACCCGGCGGCCGCCGGCTTCACTTCCCCGATCACCTTTAAAGGTATCCCTTCCCTTTGGCCGCAGGCAAGCAAGGCCTCCACCCCCTGCGGGTCGGCCGTAAAGAGGAGTTCAAAATCCTCCCCCCCGTAGAGGGCATAGGCCAGGGGATCCTCGCCGGCGGCAGCCGCCACCGCCCGGGTGGCACCGCTGATGGGTATTTCCTCCGGCCACAGCTCGGCACCGACGCCGCTGCTTTCCGCAATTTCCCCCAGATCCTTGGCCAGGCCGTCGCTGATATCGTTGACGGCCCGGACAGCCCCGGTGGCGAGCAAAGTTCTGATCTCCCGGAGCCGGGGCCGGGGGTAGCAGTGGGCTTCCGTTGCCTCCCTGGCAACAGCCTCGGGCAGGGGGTGTTTTGTTTTACCCAGCAAAAGGGCCAGGCCGGCCTGGGATTTTCCCAGATCCCCGGTAACAAGAATTTTGTCCCCCACCCGGGCGGCACTCCGCAGGGTCAGGTTTTCCTCTTCCACCTCGCCCAGGACGGTAACGCTCACTACCAGACCCCGGGGGGAGCGGACGGTATCTCCTCCCACTATGTTAACCCCGTACTGCCCGGCCAATTCCTTCATCCCAGCATAGATGGCTTCTATTTCCTCCACCTCCCGGTCGGCCGGGATCCCGATGGCCACCAGGGCATGCCTGGCCACACCGCCCATGGCGGCAATGTCGCTTAAATTGACGGCCAGGGCCTTATGGCCCAGGGCCCTGGGGGTGATGGTCTCCGGCAGGAAATGCTCCCCTTCCAGGAGCATATCGACGGTTGCCAAAAGCAGGCGGTTTTCTCCCGGCTCCAGCACAGCGGTGTCATCGCCGATCCCCACCCTGACCCCGGCGGGGGAAAGGATGGTATCTCTGCTTAAGAGCTTGATCAGGCCCATTTCACCGATTTCCCCGAGACGCACCCTGTCATCCTTCCCTTCTGCAGCTGTCGGGGCATCCTTCTGCTCCTTTTATAAAGAAAAAACCACAATTCCTTGTGGTTATGTCTTCTCTAATATGATACCATTCCCCTATATCTTTGTAAACATTGCCATTTATCTAACCCGGCTTTCTCTCCTCCTTCTCCCGCACCAGGGTGTGGCAGTAGGGGCAAACCCACTTCCGGTGGGTTGCAGCCGAGTAAGAACGCTTACCACAGTAGGGACAGGTGCAAAAGGGCATCTTCCCCCCTCCTTCCTCCTTCTCTCCTTTCCCTGCGGTTTTGGACAGGCCCTCTTTCCCTAATTTATTTAATTACTATCCATTCTCTTTTCGGGTTGCCGGGGGCTCCCTGTACGTGATCGCTGCTTACCGCCTACCGACATCCCTTTTCCCCTCTGCTGGAGCACGGGAAGCCACAGGTGTTGAACACCATCAATCAAAAAGTACTTCAATCCCTGTCCAACCTTCCCTCTCTTCCCAGCGACAGGCAAACGCCCTCTCCTCTCCGGGCCCCAGGTCCGAGAGGTAGTGGGAGGCCATGTCCACTATTTCCCCTTCCTCGCCGGTAAATTTCAGGATGACCTTGACCAAATCATACGCCTTTGCCCCTGTATTGATCACCTTCCCGCCGATGGAGAGGAAGCCTCCCTGCCCCCGGAAAACTTTCAGGTCCCTTCCCACCAGAGCCACGGCCTGCTCCCGGGCGGGCGAAGCGGAAGCTATGGCCACTTCTACCCTTTCCACCGCCTCCTCTTCCGGGAGGAAAAGGCAATAGGGCTTCCTTTCTCCCGGGTTCAGGTGATTGATGTATGTATACTCCCAGCCTGCAACCTCCCCCCGCTGGTTGCGGAAAACAGCCTCTACCCGGATCAGGGCCACCGCCCCCTTCCCTTCATTTCTCACCTCCCCCACCACCCGGGCACAGCCCCGGGAAAAGAAGAGAACAGGTTCTTCCACCACCAGGCCCGGCAGGGCTGAGGTCACCGCTGTCACCCTGCCCTGGTCCTCCAGCACTTCCGGCAGGGCAGGGGGGCTGGCGGCAGGTCCGGGGACCCCTCCCCAGGAAAAGAAGAGGAAAGAGAATAGCAGCAGGATCAGCAGGGACCTGGTTATCCCCCCATCGGCTATGCCACCCCTTCCTGCCCTTGTTCAGCTTTATTAATACCATATTATTCCAATTATTCCTTCCGGGTAATTATCCCTCCCTCCGGCAAAAATAGTCTTCCCCCGCTCCCGGGCGCCGGGAGCGCCGTCGTTTTTTCCCCCAATCTCCCGAAAACTGTCCGAAAAAAAACCAACAGCCCCCTGCTGTTGGTAAAGTAAATACAGGATTGGTTGTCTCTAATCCAGCTTCAGGTTGCCCAGGCAGCGCTCCATATAGGCTTTAATCTCGCCGGCGGTATTTAAGCCCAGGGCATGATTGGCCATCTGGCGGGCATCGCGCCAGGACAGGGACCGGATAACCTGTTTTACCCGGGGCAGGGAAGAAGGACTCATGCTGAGTTCATCCAACCCGAAACCCAAAAGGAGGGGAGTGGCCAGGACTTCACCGGCCATTTCTCCACACATGTACACCGGAATCCCGGCCCCATGGCCGGCGTCAACTACCCCTTTGATCAGGCGCAGTACCCCGGGATGAAAGGTCTCGAAGAGATGGCTTACCCGCTCGTTGCCCCTGTCCACAGCCAGGCTGTACTGGATCAGGTCATTGGTACCAATACTGAAGAAGTCCACCTCCCGGGCGAGGATATCGGCCGTCAGGGCCGCCCCGGGGGTTTCGATCATAACCCCCACCGGCATCCTGTCGTCATAGGCTTCCCCCCGGCGGTCAAGCTCCTCCTTGACCTCTGCCAGGACGGCCCTGGCCCGCCGGACTTCCTCCACGCTGATGATCATGGGGAACATCAGCCTGATGGTTCCATAAGCACTGGCCCTGAGAATGGCAGCCAGCTGGACCTTGAAGACATCGGGCCGATCCAGGCAGTAGCGAAGGGCCCGCCAGCCCAGAAAGGGGTTCACCTCCCGGGTCAGGTTCAGATAGGGCAGATCCTTGTCGCCCCCAATGTCCAGGGTTCTGATGATGACCGGCCGGGGAGCAAGTCTTTCCACCACTTCCCGGTAGGCCTGAAACTGTTCCTCCTCCGTCGGCAGGGAATTCCGGTCCATATACAAAAACTCTGTGCGAAAGAGGCCGATCCCCTCGGCATTGACCTTCTCCACCCCCGGCAGATCAGCGGGGGAGGCAATATTGGCATAAAGCTCCACCCGGTGGCCATCGGGGGTTTGGGCCGGCAGTTCCCCCAGGGAAACCAGGCGGCGGTTGTATTCCTGGTACCTTTCTTTCCTTTCCCGGTATTCGGCCCAGTCGGCAGGGGTGGGATTCAGAATCACCTCTCCCCTGGTTCCGTCGATAATGGCCTCCCTGGCCCCGGGAAGAGCCGCCGCCACCTTTTCTCCCAGACCTACCACGGCCGGGATCTCCAGGGAACGAGCCATAATGGCCACATGGGAAGTCCGCCCCCCGGCAATGGTGGCAAAGGCCAGGACCCGGTCGGGCCTTAACTGGGCCGTCTCCGAAGGGGTCAGGTCCCGGGCAAAGACGACGACCGGTTCCTGGAGATGGGCCAGGGAAGCTTCGGCCACGCCGAGGAAATTGCGCAGGATCCGCTCCCCCACGTCCCTGATGTCGCCTGCCCGCTCCCGCAGATACTCATCTTCCAGCTGGGCCAGCATCTCCGCCAGTTCCGAAGCCACAGCGGCAATGGCCTGGGCCCCATTGGTCCCCTGGCGGATCCTTTTTTCCACCTCGTCCACCAGGGCCGGATCCTGGAGGACCAGCTGGTGGGCACCAAAAATAGCTGCTTTATCTTCCCCAATTTCCCTGGCCACCCGCTGCTTTATGGCTTCCAGCTGCCTTCCCGTCTCTTCCAGGGCCCGCTGAAAGGCGGCAATTTCCTCCGGGACCTTTTCCGGTGACAGCCGGTGGGTGGGCAGCTTCAATTCCCGGGCCTCCAGTTGATAGACAGGGCCCCCGGCGATCCCCGGTGAGGCGGCTATTCCTTTAAAAACGAGGGCCTTTTTTTCCCCTGCCATGGGCCGTCCCCCCACGTTATTGTTCCCGCAGGGCCGCGATGATCTCCCGGCAAAAGGCGGGCAGGTCGGCGGGCGTCCGGGAGGTAATGATATTGCCGCTCTTTACAACCTCGGCGTCTACATACTTGGCCCCGGCATTTTCCACATCATCTTTGATGGCGCTGACACAGGTTACGGTGTGGCCCGGGAGGATCTTGGCCGAGATCAAAACCCAGGGCGCATGGCAGATGGCCGCGATGACCTTGCCCTCCTTATAGGCGGCGGCTACCAGATCCAGTACCTCCGGGTAGCGGCGCAGTTTGTCGGGAGCCCAGCCCCCCGGGACCAATACGGCGGCAAAATCAGAGGCGCTAACTTCCCCGGCGGTGACATCGGCCGTGGCCGAAAGACCGTATTTGCCCCGGTAAGTGGTGGCACTCCCCGTACCTACCAGAACCACTTCTGCCCCTTCCTCCCGCAGGCGAATGACAGGATACCACAGCTCCAGATCCTCAAAGCCCTCCTCCACCAACATGGCACATTTCTTTCCCTTGAGGGTCACTGGAGTCACCTCCCATTTTTCTGGTATGCTGTTTCTTTCCAACCGCGCATCTCCACTCTCCGATTGCCAGAAGGGGCGGCCGCCCCCGCCCAGAGTAAATCTTATGAACTTCTGACCCCTTCAACCCGGTCAGCAACGGGCCAGAGGTCCTTCCTCCCCACGGCCACGGCTGCCGCCCCGGCCTGGAAAGCGGCCTGGATATCCTCTTCTTTTTCCAAAAGACCCCCGGCGATGACGGGTATGGAAACAAGGGCGACAATTTCCCTGATCACCCGGGGCATAATTCCCGGCAGGATTTCCAGCCCGTCGGGGGCGTACTTCCGGGTGGAAGTGAGCCCGGTCTTAATGGCCTGGGAATCCAGCAGGAACAGGTTCTGGATGGCCAGGAGCCCTTCACCCTTGGCATACTTGAGCAGGTGGTTTTTTAAGGTAACCAGCCCCGTCGGCCTGACCTCCCGGGCCAGATACCTCACCGTGGCCCGGTCGGAACCCAGCCCCTCGATGAAATCAACGTATAAAAAACAGGCTTTGCCCCGCTCCCGGATCAACTGGACATCCCTTTTTATAGTCGTGATGTCACCGGCGACCAAAAAAAGGCAAGATGCCCTGGTGTCCAGGGCTGCCGGCAAATCCTCCCCCCTGCGCACTACGGGGATAACGGCCTCCTTCCCCAGGTATTGCCGTAAATCCTTCACATGATCACTCCTCACCCAATCCGGCAGTTCCTCCCCTTTGCCAATCAATAGGCCACCGGGGGGCTTCCACATTCTCCCTGCAATGTAATTATAGCCCAGGCGCTGGATACCCCGCAGCCTGGGCTAATTCCCCTAGAATTGGGTAAAGGCAGGTGTATCGGCAGGAGCATCCAGGAGTTCCTTCAGCTCGGCATCCAGCTTCAGCAGGGTTATCGAGGCTCCGGCCATCTCCAGGGAGGTCATGAACTCTCCCACATAGGTGCGGTGAACCTTGATCCCTGCTTCCTTTAGCATTTCATGGACTTTGCGGTTCACCACAAAGAGTTCCATCAGGGGAGTGGCACCCATGCCGTTGACCATTACTGCAACCTCATCCCCCGCCTTGTAGGGGAGATCATTGAGGATCTTTTCCAGCATGTGGGCGACCACTTCATCGGCCGGTTTTAATTCCTCCCGGTGGGTTCCCGGTTCCCCGTGGATACCAATTCCTACTTCCATCTCGTTTTCCGCCAGGGTAAAGGTCGGCTTACCCGCCGCCGGCACAGTACAGGGCGTAAGGGCCATGCCCATGGTCCGGACATTGGCTATGACCTTCTCGGCCGCCGCCTTCACCTCGGCCAGCTTGCCCCCGGCCTGGGCCTTGGCACCGGCGATTTTGTGGACAAAGACTGTTCCCGCCACACCGCGCCGCCCCGTTGTGTACAGGCTGTCCTGCACGGCCACATCATCGTTAACCACCACCTGGGCAACCTCAATGCCCTCGGCTTCAGCCATTTCCCCGGCCATTTCAAAGTTCATGACGTCCCCGGTATAGTTCTTGACGATCATCAGGACGCCGGCACCGCCATCGATGGCCTTGATCCCCTCAAAGATCTGATCCGGGGTCGGCGAGGTAAAGACGGCCCCTGCCACACCGGCATCGAGCATCCCGTGGCCCACAAAGCCGGCATGACTTGGTTCGTGGCCGCTGCCGCCACCGCTGATGAGGGCTACCTTGCCCTTGACGGGGGCATCAGCCCTGACGATGACCTGCAGCTCGGGGCTGAGGCGCCGCACATATCTGGGATAGGCAGCCACCAGCCCATCCAGCATTTCATCCACAACAGCATCCACATGGTTGATAAGCTTTTTCACTGGAAACCCTCCTTCCCATCGGTCGCCAGTTCCTCCCCCACACCCCCAGGCACTACCTGTCCTCCTTCACCTCCTTCAGCGGACAGTTCCTGAAAAAACCTTAATTTATTTATTCCTTCGCTGTTTTGGCCCCTTTTCCCTGCCCGCCATTATGCTATTTTTCAATATAATCTGCCTACTCTACCTTTCCCAACAAGAGGTCCTTGGTCTTGCCCACTACATAGCGGGAGGAACCTCCCTTTTTGGTCACCTCTTCCCAGGGCATACCCAATTCCCGGACCAGCAGGGCCATCACCCGGGGCGTGCAAAAACCACCCTGGCAGCGTCCCGTTCCCGCCCTGGTCCGGCGCTTTACGGCATCCACGGTCGTGGCCGGGATGGGGCGGTGGATGGCTTCCACGATTTCGGCTTCCGTCACGGTTTCACACCGGCAGACAATCTGGCCGTAGGCCGGGTTCTGGGCAATGGCTTCCCGCCGCTCCTCCATTGTCATTTCCCCGAACCGGCGGATAGCCTTCCGTTCCGGATTAAAGGAGGCCTTGGGTTTAAGTTCCAGTCCTTCTTCCGCCAGGTAATTGACAATGACTTCGGCAATGGCCGGTGCCGCCGTCAGACCCGGGGACTGGATGCCGCCGGCATTGATAAAGCCCTTGACCTCCGGCACGGGCCCCAGGACAAAGTCATTGCCCGGCATGGCCACGTTGCGCAGACCCGCATAGGTGGTAATGCGGTGCCGCAGGGGGAGATCCGGCACCACCGACAGGGCCCCCGACAAAACCTCCTGCAAGCCCTCTGGAGTTGTTGCCAGGTCTTCCTTATCTTCTATATTCTGGGCATTGGGCCCGATGAGGAGGTTCCCGTCTGCGGTGGGCGTCACCAGAATTCCCTTGGAAACCTCGGTGGGGACAGGGAACAGGGGACGCTTGACAAGGTCTCCGAAGCGTTTGTCGAAGACGTAATACTCACCCTTGCGGGGAACGATGTAGTAATCATCCTGACCCACCATCCGGGCAATGTCGTCGGCATAGAGCCCGGCGGCATTGACCACAAAGCGGGTTTCCACCCGGTAGTCGGGGGTGCGAACCTCCCGTACCTGGCCCTGTTCCACCACAATATCGGTCACCGGCTGGGACAGGAAGACCTGAACCCCATTCATCACGGCATTCTCGGCCAGGGCAACGGTCAATTCAAAGGGATTGACTATCCCGGCCCCGGGGGCATAGAGGGCGGCTACCGCCTCGGGATTAATATGCGGTTCCATCTGCAGCAGGCGCTCCCTGCCGATTATTTCCAGTTCCGGAACACCGTTTATCCTTCCCCGCTCCAGCAATTCTTCCAGGTGGGCTACCTGATCCTCGGCAACGGCTACCACCAGGGTACCGGTCTTCTTGTAGGGCACCTCCAGCTCGCCGCACATTTGGTCATAGAGCTCCACGCCGCGGACATTGAGTTTGGCCTTCCAGGTTCCCGGCGGGGCATCGTAGCCCGCGTGGACTATGGCCGTGTTGGCTTTGCTGGAACCGCCGGCACCAACGTCGGCCTCCTTTTCCAGGACAACCACCTGCAGGTCATACCGGGACAATTCCCGGGCAATGGCCGCACCGGTTACTCCCGCTCCGACTATTACGACATCTGCCTTAATTGTCTGCATAAGCCAACCCCTCTCTTAATAACCACCAGAAAGTGAGTAAGCCACACCCAAGGAAATACAGCAGGTATCTACCGGGATTTGCACGGCATACCTCCCCTCCCCTTGGGTGTGGCTATCTCCATTACTCCGCCACCAACCTAACTATTACTTTCTCTGCCTGCTGATTGCGGCTTATTCTTCTGCCCAGGCGCGGGAACGCTCGACGGCACGCTTCCAACCCCGGTAAAGTTTTTCCCTTTCCTCGGCCGGCATCTTCGGTACGAATTCCTTATCCACCTGCCAGTTGGCCGCTATTTCGTCGAGGCCGCTCCAGTAGCCGACAGCCAGGCCGGCCAGATAGGCGGCGCCAAGGGCGGTGGTTTCGGCAACCACAGGCCGCAGGCAGGGAACACCCAGGATGTCGGCCTGGAATTCCATCAGGAAGTTGTTGGCAACGGCACCGCCGTCAACCTTCAGGGCCTTGAGCTCAACACCGGAGTCCTTCACCATGGCTTCCAGGACATCCCTGGTCTGGTAGGCGATGGACTCCAGGGTGGCCCGGATGATGTGCTCCCGCTTGGCACCCCTGGTCAGACCAACGATGGTTCCCCGGGCATACATATCCCAGTAGGGTGCACCCAGGCCGACAAAGGCCGGCACCACATAGACCCCGGCGGTATCTTCCACCTTCCGGGCATACTCTTCCGACTGGGCGGCATTGTCGATGATCCGGAGCTCATCCCGCAGCCACTGGATGGCGGCACCGGTGATGAAGATACTGCCTTCCAGGGCGTACTTGACCTCATCGTTTATACCATAAGCGATGGTGGTGAGAAGACCGCTCTCCGAGGGAACCGCCTTGTCACCGGTATTCATGAGCATGAAGCAGCCGGTACCGTAGGTGTTCTTGGCCATGCCCGGTTCGAAGCAAGCCTGGCCGAAGAGGGCCGCCTGCTGGTCGCCGGCGTCTCCGGCGATGGGTACCTCCGCCCCGAAGACTTCCGGATCGGTGTAGCCGTATACATAGCTGGACGGCATGGCCTTGGGCAGCATGACCCGGGGGATATTGAGTTCCTTGAGGATGTCGTCATCCCAATCCAAATCGTGGATATTGAAGATCATGGTCCGGGAAGCATTGGAATAGTCGGTGGTATGGGTCTTGCCGCCGCTGAGCTTCCAGATTAACCAGGTGTCAATGTTGCCAAAGAGGAGATCGCCCTTTTCTGCCCTCTCCCTGGCACCGGGGACGTTTTCCAGAATCCAAGCAATTTTTGTTCCGGAGAAATAGGCGTCAATGATAAGGCCGGTCTTTTGTTTGATAGGCTCAGTCAGCCCGCGGGCCTTCAGGTCATCACACATGGGAGCCGTCCGGCGGCACTGCCAAACGATGGCATTATATACCGGCTCTCCCGTATTCTTATCCCAAACGACCGTAGTTTCCCTCTGGTTTGTGATCCCGATGGCTGCAATCTGCTCGGGCTTCAGGTTAGCCTTTTCCAGGGCTTCCTTGGCCGTTCCAATCTGGGTGGACCATATCTCCATGGGGTCGTGCTCAACCCAGCCCGGTTTGGGATAAATCTGGGTAAACTCCTTTTGTGCAACGGAAATGACTGAACCTGACTGATCAAAAATGATGGTCCGGGAGCTGGTAGTCCCCTGGTCCAAAGCCATGATATACTTCTGAGCCATTGAAAAGACCTCCTTTATTTTGGTTTCCCCTTTCCCCGACCTCGTGTCCAACACTTACACCCTGCCAGGCTTCACCCCCTTATCGCCGTAGTTCCTCCCTCTTCTTCCAGCCAGGACCTGGGAAAACCCAAAGACCCGGGTGCCCATGCTGCTGGCTGTCAGCACCAGTTCCACCAGGCTTCACTGCATGAAGAAATCCTACCAAAGGCACATACAAGGAACCCCGGAACTGGACCGTTCCCCCCATAGTGCCCTCGATAGGACTCTCTCCTCATCTCCATCCTACTCAAGGATTTTGAAACTATCCAGTTTTCCCATCTCACCGCCAGAGTGTCTGTTCACTGAGGGAAACAGCCACTGCCCCCGCCGCCAGAATATCTTCAATCTCTTCCCGGGAGCGGATCAAGCCCCCCGCAATGACAGGTTGGCTCAGCTCCCCGGCCAGGCGGCGCAAAACCCGGGGCATGATCCCTGGAAGACATTCCACGGCATCGGGTTCCGTTTCCTTGACATTGGCGATACCCGTCTTCAGAGAGAGGGAATCTAAGACAAATATCCGCTGGATAGTGAACAGATGGTACTCCTTGGCCTGCCGGATCAGGTGACTCCGGGTCGTGATTATTCCTTCCGGCTTAACCTCCTGGGCCAAATATTTGATCGCCGCCTTATCCCGGCCCAATCCCTCCACCAGGTCAATGTGCAGGAAAATTGGTTTCCCGGCTTCCCGGGCGGCCACCACGGCCTCACCCAGGGAACAGATCTCTCCACAGAGGAGAAAGATGGCACTGACCCTCGATTGCAGGGCTGCAGGCAGGGAAGACATCTCTCTGACTGCTGCTATGATGGGATTCTCTTTGACAACTTCCTGCAGTTTAAACACCCTTTTCTCTCCCCACAGTACTGTTACACCCGTTCCCCAAATTTATATTCCTTTCCTGCCAGCAGGCGTTTGATATTTTCCTTGTGCCGGTAGATTATGTGTCCTCCCGCCACAAAGGCAAAGAGGTAATAAACCGGTGGCAGTTTGAGAAGGTAAACCATCAAAGGGGCACAGGCCGCTGCCGTCATAGAGCTCAAGGATACGTATCTGGTCAGGAAGACCACCACCAACCAGATGGCCAGGAGAACACCTCCCATGGCCGGGGATAAAAACAGGACGGCACCAAAGGAGGTGGCCACTCCCTTTCCCCCTTTAAATCCCAGAAAGAGGGGATAAGTCTGGCCGAAAATGGCCGCCAGGGCCCCCAAAACCATACCAAGCTGCGTGCCGTTCAGTAACAGTCCCAGATAGCCGCCCAGTATACCCTTGGCGGCATCGCCAATCAGGGTCAGCACGGCAGCTTTGGCACCCAGTACCCGCAGGGCATTGGTGGTGCCGATGTTGCCGCTGCCGTATTGTCGCAAATCCCTTCCCCATATTTGTCCGATCAGCAGCCCCACCGGTACTGACCCGAGCAAATAAGCTATTACCACCGCCAATACCAGTCCGCCCATCTCCACTTCCTCCCCAGGCGAGCCAGGTATATTCTCAATTGATTATAAATTCTGTCTCAATGGGTAAAATCCTCTTTTTCCCCGTCACCCGGCTGTATTTTTCCTCCTTTTTATGATACCACTGTCACTATTTTCTATGCCTGCCATTAGATATTATATTCCCCAAATACTGACATTAGCCAAAAATTTTTCCTTTTGTTAGGATAGATATTCACCATAAAGCCGCCGAAATCCTGCTGGAAAAGGGCAATGTTATATTATAAATTTTGATTAATCTACTGGTAGGAAAGCCGCAGCTTCTGGAAAAAGGGTTCCAGCCGCCGGAGAAGGACATGGGCGAGGCCTGCGTAGAGGGGGACCTCAAGGGCAACGGCAAAATAGCGGGGAACCAGGATCACCCGGTAGGGCAGGCCGAAAAGGGTATGGAGAAAGTAGGGTACCAAAAGAAGGGAAGTAACTACCTGCCCGCCCAGGATGGCCAGCAGGAGCAGGATAAAGCCCGGCCTCTCCCCCCGCCGGGCCAGCCTCACGACCAGGGCCGGCAGGATACCGGTGAGGGCGGCGGTGAAGGTGAAATGGGGCATATAGGGACCGGCCACGGGGGCGAGGAAATAGCCGATAATATCGGTAAGGGCCCCGACGATGCCGCCGGCGGCGGGGCCAAAGAGAAAGCCGGCGAAAATAATCGGGAAGCCCCCAAAACCGACCCGAATCCCCTCCACACCCATAATTACAATCCTGATGCTGGCAAAACGGGCGAGAATCACTCCCAGGGCGATGAGGAAGGCAAGGGTAACCATCCCACGGGTTGTCATGCGCATCCTCGCAACCTCCTTTCCCTTTGGTCAGGCAGTAACCACACCAAAGGGAAGGATGGCTTCCCCCCTGATGTGGCAGTAGACGCGGTACAGCACCGCAGGCCGCAAAGTGGCCTTTCGTCCAAAGGCAACGTCCCATCCTTTGGCACTTAACGCGCAGCACCTACTCTGCCGTCCTTAGTATATTCAATACCGCCCCGGATAATCCTTCCTCCCCTTTCCCGGGAGAAGGGGTAAATTTAAGGCCGGGAGGTTCTCCCGGCCTTGGGCAAGCTTTTATTCCTTGTTCCCTCCACCCCAGTATTTGTCCTGGACGGCCACAACTTTATCGTAAAGGCCTGCCTTGGTCAGGGTGTGGAAGGTTTCCGTAAAGATGGCATAGAGATCGTTGTACAGGGCGTGGTTCTTCATATTTGGCTCCAGATGGCCGACCACCTGCACCATGTTGTCGACGGCTTCTTCAATGGAATTGAAGATACCCGCTGCCGTCGCCCCGAGAATCGTTGCCCCCAGGGTGGTACATTCGGAGACTTTGAAGAGCTGGACCGGCCGGCCGTAAACATCGGCCTGGATCTGGTTCCAGAGGGGGCTCTTGGCGGCACCGCCGGAGAGGCCGATGACATCAAAGGGGGTGCCCAGGACGCTTTCCATGGCTTCAACGATCATCCGCATTTCAAAGGCGCAGCCTTCCAGGATGGCCCGGGCCAGCATGCTGCGGTCGTGCATGAAGGAGAGCCCCAGGCCGCCGCCCCGGGCATTGTGGACATAATTGGGGGTAACCTGGCCCGTGAAGAAGGGGAAGAAGAGGAACCCCTTACAGCCCGCCGGGGCCTGGGCCGCCTGGGCGGTAATCAGGTCATAGACATCCATGCCCAGCTTCCTCGCTGTATCGGCTTCCACCTGGGCAAAGTTGTCCCGGAACCAGCGCAGGGTGGCGGCGGCAGCATGGAGATTGCCCTCGATATCCCATTTGTGGGGGATGGCATGGCCGCCGAACATGATCCGGCCTTCGGGATCGGGCTTCCGGGAATCGGCGTGGGCCACCATGACGGCACCGGTGCCGATGGTGATTTCCGCCATACCTTCCTTGATGACCCCGGAGCCGATGGCTGCACACTGCTGGTCACCGCCGCCGACACAAATGGGCATGCCGGGGGCAAAGCCCGTTTCCTCGGCGGCCTTTTTACTGATCACACCGACCTGGCGCATGGGCGTTTTGACCGGCGGCAGTTTCTCCATGGGAATGCCGGCCAGTTCACAGATCTCCCGGGACCAGTCCAGTTTATCGATTTCCATCATCCCATTGAGGGTTAAGGAGGAAGGATCAGAGAAGATTTCCTCTGAGCCCAGTTTGTGCAGGAACCACTCCTGGCCGTTGACCACCTTCCAGGTCTTTTCCCAGATCTTGGGCTTGTTGTTCATGACCCACATGATTTTGAACAGGGCCCAGTTGGCATACATGGCCGTCCCGGCAATTTCAATGTATCTTTTATCGGACATCTTGGCCTTAAACTTGGGCAGTTCCTCGTGGGAGCCCCGGTTGTCGTTCCAGACAATGGAGTGATGCAGGCAGTTCCAATCCTTATCGATGCAGACAAAGGTGCCCCGCTGGCTGGAGAAACCGAGGGAACCGATCTCCCGGGGATCAACGCCGGTCTTGGCAATTACCTCCCGGCTGGCCTCGCAGATCCGCTGCCAGACCAGGTCCATATCCTGCTCTACCCAGCCTGCCTGGGGATAGGTACAGGGATATTCCCGGTATGCGGTGCCTACTATATTCCCTTTTAAATCGGTTATCATCACTGTACACCCGGTAGTACCTGCATCGATCCCGCAAACATACTTGGCCATTTTGTTCGCCTCCTTTTTCCTTTTTCATTCCCTTCTTTTTGCGCTATCCTGCCTACAATCCACACCCCAAGCGGCCCGCTATCACCCCCTGGTTTAGGCTTGGCCGGGCAGAGTCAGGTTGTTCTGCCGCCCGAAGCCAGGATGGTATCACCGATAACATAGCTGGACAGATCAGAGACCAGGAAAAGGACTACATTGGCGATTTCCTCCGGCTGGGCAATCCTGCCCAGGGGAATATCCTTGATCCGCTGCTGGCGCACCTTGACATCGTAGTTGGCTGTGTAGTACATTTCTGTTTCCACGTAGCCGGGGGCGACACAGTTCACCTTGAT
>DUTA01000090.1 GCA_012842325.1 Bacillota bacterium
AAGCCGACTTGAAGCTGCGGGGTCCCGGGGAGTTTTTCGGCACCAGGCAGAGTGGTTTCCCCGAATTGAAGGTGGCAGATTTAATGGAGGATATTGGCCTTATCCCCCAGGCCCGCCGGGAGGCCCAGCAGATTCTAAGCCGGGACCCCCGGCTGACTGCACCGGCCCATGCCGGCCTGCGGCGTTCCCTGGTTAGACTCTTTGGGCAGAACTGGTGGGAGCGGAAGGCTTAGGCCCTGCTCGACAGGATAGTAAGGGCATTAGTGGAGATAACGGTACATATCTTCCGGTTTGACGGCGGGATGAAGGGCCACATTGAGGGCTCCCGCCAGCACCCGGGAGAGATTGAGAATAAGGGTGTCGATTTCCTTGGGGGTAACGTGCAGATCCCCCATTTCCGAGCCCAGGACGGCCCTGATCAGCTGCCGCTTGTCTGCTTCCCCGAGCCGGCCCATGATCCCCAGGTCCAGTTCACCCTTCATTTGGCCCAGGAGGGTTTCAATAACGTCATAGGCAATGTTGCTGGCATGAACAACGGTGGGGACACCGATGGCGATTACCGGCACCCCCATGGTTTCTTTGGTAATCCCTAACCGTTTATTGCCAACCCCTGAACCTGGATTTATGCCATTGTCCGCCAGCTGGATGGTGGTGCAGACCCGGTCGACACTGCGGGCTGCCAGGGAATCGATGGCTATTATTAAATCTGGTCTGACATTCTGCACAATGCCTTTGACGATCTCCCCCGTCTCAATACCCGTTATGCCCAGCACTCCCGGTGCCAGAGCACAGACGGTGCGCAGGCCTTCTGAAAGCTCCTCCGGGGTATACTGGGCAATGTGCCTGGTAACCATCAACTCATCGATGACCCTGGGGCCCAGGGCATCGGGGGTGGCATGCCAGTTTCCCAGACCAACTACGAGAACGGTGGCCTCCGGGGCTAAATTGGCCAGTTTTTCCAGTTCCCGGGCCAGGATCTGGCCGATTTCTTCCTGGACCACCCGGTTGGCCTGGCGCAGGTAGCGGGATTCAATGGTAATGTAATTGCCCGGGGGCTTTCCCATGGCCTGGGCTCCTGCAGGGGAAGTGATCTTTACCCAGGAGACCTTGGCGTATTGGCTCTCTTCTTCTTCAATTGTTACGCCGGGCACAGGATGGCCCTGCTGGGTTAAAAACTGCCTGGCCTCGACGGCCAGGTCTGTCCTGATACTGGCCCTTTCCGGGAAGGAAGACCTTTCTGTCATAGTTGGTACCTCCTTGTGGTTGCTCTTCTTCCCTAGTCTTCCCAGACTAACAACTGATATATCTGGTTCAGGTAAATATTATGGCGGCCTGGGAACCAGGCCGCCACTGGGAGAGGAGAAACCGGAGGAAGAGCTTATGGGGGAGGACTTAATTCTTGTTTCCTTCTACTGGTGGTTTTATCCTTATTATGGCCAGAAAGGATTAATATATACATTATATATACATCAGGATACTGGTATTTTATTCCAGGGAATCTGTTTCCCTTGTCTTATCCTTCCTCGCTTTTCCGCAGGAATTGTGGTAAAATTAAACCTAATAATGGCAGGCGAAGGGGGGGTCTGGTTGCGGGTTATCGCGGGTTCAGCCCGGGGGCGTATTCTGCGCTCCCCAAAGGGGACGAAAATCAGGCCGACGGCAGATCGGGTGAAGGAAGCCCTTTTTAATGTCCTGGCAGGCAGGATTAAGGACGCCGTTGTTTTGGATCTTTTTGCAGGAACAGGGGCCCTGGGAATAGAAGCATTAAGCAGGGGAGCAGCCCGGGCTGTCTTTGTCGACCGCAGCCGGGACAGCATCAGTTTAATAAGGCACAATCTTGCCCTTACGGGACTGTTACCCTGTGCGGAACTGTACCGGGAGGACGCCGGTGTGGCCCTTTCCTTGTTCCAGTGGCAGGGGAGATCCTTTGATTTGATATTTCTAGATCCGCCCTATGGAGAGGGGATTGCCCTTTCTGTCCTGGGGAAACTGGCGCAAAGTGGAGTGCTGTCCCCGGGCGGCCTGGTTGCTGTAGAACACTCCCCCCGGGATAGTTTAACCGAGCAGATTGCCAATCTCCAGCTCTGGCGGCAGCGGCGGTATGGTGATACGGTTCTCACTTTTTACCGACGGGAAGAAGAGACTGATACTCTCTAGGAGGGGTTGCGGTGCTGATTGCCGTTTATCCGGGTAGCTTTGATCCAGTAACCAATGGACATCTGGATATCATTGAGCGGGCCAGTGGAATCTTCAAGCATTTGATAATCGCGGTGGGGAAGCATGCGGGTAAGGACCCCCTCTTTTCCACTGCCGAAAGGGTAGAGATGATAAAAGAGGCGACGAAACATCTGCCCAACGTAGAAGTAGATTGGTTCGACGGCCTGTTGGCCGATTATGTGCGGGAAAAGGGGGCCAAGATAATTGTCCGGGGACTGCGGGCGGTATCGGATTTCGATTATGAATTGCAGATGGCCCTGACGCTGAAAAAACTGGCCCCCACGGTGGAAACTGTTTTTATGATGACCAACAGCAAATATATTTACCTCAGTTCGAGTATTATTAAGGAAATTGCCGGGTATGGCGGCTGCATCAAGGGTCTGGTACCGGACAATGTGGAAGCCGCTCTCCGGCGCAAATTTAAGCGGGGGTAAATTGTCAGCCAAAAAGATTCGGGAAGGGGAGGGCCGCATGGAAATCTTTGAACTCTTCGATAATTTAGAAGAGCTGATTGCGGGGGCAGGAAGGATCCCATTGACGGGCAAGGTGGTCATCAATGAAGATGAGCTGATTGAAGTCATCGAGCAGATCAGGAACGCTTTACCCGAAGAACTGCGCCAGGCCAGATGGGTTTTGAAGGAACGGAAACGGCTTATTGCCGATGCTGAAAATGAAGCCCGGGAGATAGTGCAGCAGGCCAAGGATTACACCGCTAAACTCATCGATGAAAACGAAATAACGAAAATGGCCAAGCAGCAGGCCCAGGAGATAATCCAGAAGGCCCAGGAGGAAGCCCGGACCATCCGCCTCGAGTCCTACGCCTATGCGGAAAGAGTCCTGGCAAAACTGGAGGAACTGCTTAAAAATTACACCGAGGCGGTACAGCGAGGCCGGGCCGAGCTAAAAAAGGATGAGGGGAGGGCACAGGGCTGAGATCAGGGGGGCGACAGCCAGCTGCCGGGGGTTCGGGGTTGGTGGTTCGAAGTTCGATTGGCCCATCCAGAATAAAAGTATAGGTAGAAAGCAGCGACAGCATCCTGGAGGGGAAAGCTGGGTCGCTGCTTTTCCTGCTGCCAGGTGGGGTTTTTCTATTGGCCTTCAGTCTCCCTTTTTAAACCAGAGGGGAATAAAGCGGATCCTGGTGAGGAGATTATATGTTGCCGAAACAAGGCAAAGAAAGAGCAGGCCCCCTCCTATTCCGGTGCCGAAATAACGAAAACGGATGATTGGATTGGCCCAGACCGGCAGCCCCGCCGCCTGGGCAAAGACGGGCAGGGCAAGATTGGTGAGCACCGGAGCACCGTATTCAAAAAGGAAGGCGGCCATTATTGCGGAAAGGATGCCGTGGAGAAAACGGGCCAGGACGAAGGGCGTCATCCGGATGTCGGTATCGTTGACAACGGCTGCCACCTGGCAATGGACGGAGATGCCACTCCAGGAAATGATGCCGCTGGCGATGGCAACCCGCTGGATGAGGGGAGCCAGCCCGGGGCCGGCGCTGTTGGCGGCAGTGCTGGCCAGGTTGCAGCCGATGGTTACTTCAAAGAGGCCGCTGATACAGGCTTCGGCCAGGGTTGGTTGTATTCCGAAGGGGATGAGGAGTCTGGCAAAGAAGTGTCCCAGCATCCTTGTCAGGCCGGCGATGGTGGCAACCCTGATCACTACTGAGAAAAGGATGATAAAACCTCCCACCAGGAGGAGGGTATTGACTGACTGGCGAATGGCATCACCCATCAATTGCCCGAAGGGCCGGCCGTCCTGAATCCGAGCCCGGTAAAGGGCCTTTAAAGCCCTGGTCATTATATTCCCCTGTTCTTCTTTCTCCTGAAGCCGGGGAGGAGACAGAAGGTCTTCCTGGCGGCCGTAGAAACGAAGGAGAACTCCGACGATGATGGTTGAGATATAGTGGGAAAGGCTGATGGTAACGCCAACGGGAGCCAGCCCGAACATGCCCACCGCCACCGCTCCGAACATAAAGAGGGGGTCAGCGGTGTTGGAAAAGCTCATGAGCCGTTCGGCTTCAGTCCGGGATACCAGCTCTTTGCGCCGCAGTTCCGCTGTCAGGGCGGCGCCTACGGGGTAACCCGAGGCCAGGCCCATGGCGACAACGAAGGCTCCCGCACCGGGAATATTAAAGACAGGACGCATAAAGGGTTCCAGGAGAACCCCCAGGAAGTGGACTACCCCAAGGCCCATAAGGATCTGCCCGGCAATAAAAAAGGGCAGGAGGGCCGGGAAGACGATTTCAAACCAGACCTGCAATCCCTGGGCGGCGGCCTCAAAGGAAGCATCGGGGTATTGAACCATGCAGACTGTGAGAAAGATGGCGCCAAAGGCCATAATATAGGCGATAAAATAGCCCCGGAGGCGCCTGGTCTTTTGTTGCACCGGTAGCATCCCCCTTTCCTGGCAGTAGACCTTGGAGAATATACCCGCTGGCAATTCATAAAGATTATATTGCCGGGTACACGACATTATGCCAGGCTCGGGGAAAAAGGAGTGGGGAGGGGTAATAATGGCAGGTAGAAAAACAAAACTTGGCGTAGCTTTGGGAGCCGGCGCCTTGCGGGGCCTGTGCCATCTCGGTTTTTTGCAGGTTTTAAAAGATGAGGGTATCACTGCCGATTATGTAGCCGGGACCAGTATGGGGGCCGTGATCGGTGCCCTGTATGCCGCCGGCATCGATTTGTGTACTATAGGTGAGGTTGCCAAACACCTGCGCCTGCGCCACCTGCTTGATCCCGTCTTTCCAAGACGGGGACTGCTGTTGGGGAAGAATATAACGGAGATTCTGCGGCTGTTCCTGCGGGATACTACCTTTGCCCAGCTGCAGATTCCTCTGGCTGTTGTCGCCACTGACCTGCGAAGCGGGAAGGAGGTTGTTTTCCGGGAGGGACAGGTGGTGGAGGCGGTGCGGGCCAGCATCGCCATTCCCGGCATCTTTACTCCCCTTTACCGGGGGGAGCAGGTTCTGGTCGACGGCGGCCTGGTCAACCGGGTGCCCATCAGTACGGTGCGGGCCCTGGGGGCGGAGAAGGTGATTGCCGTCAGCATCAACCCCGCCTATACTCCGAACCGGCTCCGCAACGTTGCCGAGATCATCCTCCAGTCCTTCGCCATCCTCCAAACCCAGATTATGGCCGACAAACTGCAGGAGGCCGATGTAGTCATTGAGCCCAGGGTGGAGGATATTAACCCGGCCAGTTTGGATGAGGTGGAAAGATGCATCCAGGAAGGGGCCGCGGCAACCCGCCGTTCCCTGCCGCTGATAAAGTCCCTCCTTGCTTGAACTCACCCCCTTTTCGGCGGACCCCCCTGTGGGGGACGGAAGGCCATCCCCGCCACCAGGGCTTGGTCCTGCCTGGGGCCGGAAGCCGAAAGTCCTTTACCTCTCACCGGCGGTGATTACCAGGGGCTGGGTATAATCCTGCCCGGCCCGGCGGGCCTGGGGGCAGGGATAGGCAAGGACATAGAGATCCGTGGCAAGGCACTCCAACTCCCACATCCGGGCTGTACGCCCGGAGGCCCGGATGTGGGGGAGAAGGTCCCGGGCCGGTTTGGTGATGAGGGGCAGGGTTGCCCTTTTTTTAATGAACTTAAGCAGCCGCTGGCCCCGGGGATTGAACCCCAGCAGGCGGAGATAACAGGGATCTTTCTGGGGGGAGAAATCGCTGGCATCTTCCCCGGTAAAATTGAAGAGGAAATGAAAGAGGAGCCTCTGGAGGCGGGTGCGGGTATAACGTTTGGTTTTGAGGCCAGACAGGAGGTCCTCGATGGTGCCGGCAGAGCGGGCGGCATCCTTGAGGCGGTTTTCCAGGCCTTCCCCCACCCCGTCGATTCGCCGGAGCTCGGCCAGGGGTGTCCGCCGCAGGAGGCTGATGATTTGGGAAGTAAAGGAATCGAGGAAAAGGGGAGCCCGGCCCGCCTCTATTTCTTCCCTGAGGATCTGCCAGGCCCGGGGCGGCATGAACCTGCGCAGGAGGGCATGCCGGCCAGACTCATGCAGGGTGCGTCTGATGGCGGTGGCGCTGGCCAAGGGCGTGGTCAGTTTCTCCTCGTGGTAGCCGGCCCCCAGGCGGGGGATGGTAAGGGGGCGGATGGTGCTCCCGGTCCGGGCCAGGGCCTGGAGATATTCCAGGCCCAGGATGTTATTGGGATGGCCAATCAGGTCTTTTACCTCCTCGGGTGTCAGCCCTTCCAGGCCGGGGATGCCCTTTTCTTTATGATAGTCAATAAGGCCCTGGGCTCGGGCGGCCGGGAAAGGGTAGCCCTGTTCCAGGTAGGTTTTCAGCCTTTCCCGAAAGGGAAGGTTTTCCCGGGCCAAAAAGTCGGCCAGGGCCTTTAACTCGGTGCACCGCCCATGCTCACTGCCAAAGACCAGGTAATCCACCACCCCGGTGGCCTCCAGCAATTTGACGGCCCCGGAAGCGAAGCCCTGGGCATGGCGGACCGCATAGACCACCGGCAGTTCGAAAACCAGATCGGCCCCGTTTTCCAGGGCCATCCTGGCTCGGGCCCATTTGTTCACCACCGCCGGTTCGCCCCGCTGGGTAAAATTGCCGCTCAGGAGGCAAAGGAGGACATCGGCCCCGGTCAACCGCCGGGCCTCCTGCAGATGATGGCGGTGCCCGTAATGGAGGGGGTTGTACTCGGCAATAATTCCCGTTACCTGCATTGACATCACCTCCTGGGAAGAATTCGGGGCAACGGTTTTTCTTCCTGCCCCGGCCTTGTTTCTTATTTAACAAAGGGAGGAGGATTTTTCCTCTTCGTGTCGAAAGGGAAAATGGGCTGCAAACACAGGAGTAGAGGGTTTAATAGGGCAGGCAGGGCTATAGTTCAGTCCGGGTTGCAGACAGGGGCTGGCTGGGACTGGAGTGCCGGCCCCAACCTGTTGTGTAGTTGGCAGGGGTTGGGGAAGAATATTTATGTAGCTCTGCGCCGCTATTGTTTCCCTGCGCCTGTGTTCTAAACATTATTCTGAGGGAGGTTGCCAAGGTGGATATTTTAACGAAAATTAAAGAAAAGGCGAAAACCCAGGTAAAAACCATCGTTCTGCCCGAAGCCCTGGATATGCGGATGCTGAAGGCTGCCCAAATCATTAAAGCCGAAGGGACTGCCAAGCTCATCCTCCTGGGTTACCGGGCGGAGATCGAGGTGGCGGCCGCCAAGGCGGAGGTAAATCTGGAGGGAATCGAGATTATAGATCCAAAAGCATCCCCGAAAAGAGAAAAATACAGCGAAACCCTCTATGAACTGCGCCGCCATAAGGGCTTAACCCTGGAGAAGGCCCGGGAGCTGATGGGAGAACCCCTGTATTATGCAGCAATGATGGTCAAGGAAGGGGATGCCGACGGCTATGTAGCAGGGGCGGCCAACACGACAGCCGATGTCTTTCGTCCGGCCCTGCAGATCATTAAGACGGCTCCGGGCATCTCTATTGTCTCCAGTGCCTTCATAATGATTGTCCCCAACTGCGATCTGGGGCAGGAGGGGGTTTTCGTTTTTGCCGACTGTGCACTGAATCCCGAGCCGACGGCGGAACAACTGGCCGAGATTGCCATCGCTTCGGCTCAAACGGCCAGAACCCTCCTGGGCATGGAGCCCCGGGTTGCCCTCCTCTCCTTCTCGACCAAGGGCAGTGCCCAGCACCCCCTGGTGGACAAAGGGGTAGAGGCAACCAGGCTGGTGCGGGAAAAGGCGCCCGATCTGATGGTCGACGGCGAGCTGCAGCTTGATGCCGCCATTGTCCCGGCTGTCGGTGCCAAAAAGGCCCCGGACAGCGAAATCGCCGGAAAGGCCAATGTCCTCATCTTCCCGGATCTCCAGGCCGGGAATATCGGTTACAAGCTGGTGGAACGCCTGGCCAAGGCCTCAGCCGTGGGCCCCGTTACCCAGGGAATGGCGCGGCCCGTCAACGACCTTTCCCGGGGCTGCAGTGTAGAGGATATTGTCAATGTCGTTGCCATTACGGCCGTCCAGGCCCAGGGATAATCTGTGAAGGGAGGAAAGGGCATTATGAAAATATTGGTATTAAACTGTGGCAGTTCTTCTCTTAAATACCAGCTCATCGACATGGAGCAGGAAAAGGTGATGGCCCAGGGATTGCTGGAAAGGATCGGTATCCCGGGGTCCCTCCTCACCCACATTCCCAACGGGAATGCCGGGGAAAAGGTCAAGATTTCCCGCGACGTACCCGATCACAAGGTGGGCATCCAGATGGTTATTGCCGCCCTGCAGGATGAGAACCACGGCGTGATCAAGGACATGGGGGAAATTGACGCCGTCGGCCACCGGGTGGTCCACGGCGGTGAGAAATTTGCCGATTCGGTCATTATCGACGACGAGGTTATGAAGGTTCTCCACGAGTGTGCGGAACTGGCTCCCCTCCATAATCCGGCCAATATTCTGGGGATCGAGGCCTGCAGCAGCTTGATGCCAGGGGTTCCCCAGGTGGCCGTCTTTGACACCGCCTTCCATCAGACCGTGCCCCAGGAAGCCCATATCTACGGCTTGCCCTACGAGTATTATGAGAAATATGCCGTGCGCCGCTACGGCTTCCATGGCACCTCCCACAAGTATGTAGCCCGGCGGTGTGCCAGGCTGCTGGGTCGGCCCCTGGAAGAGTTGAAGATTGTCACCTGCCACCTGGGCAACGGCTGCAGCCTGACCGCCGTCAAGAACGGGATTTCCATTGATACCAGCCTGGGTTTTGGCACCATTTCGGGCCCCATCATGGGCACCCGGTGCGGGGATGTGGACCCGGCTGTCATTCCCTTCTTGATGGAAAAGGAGGGGCTGACGGCTGCGGAAATGAACAATATCCTCTACAAGAAGAGCGGCTTGCTGGGCATATCCGGCGTAAGCAGTGATATGCGGGATATTGAAGCGGCGGCGGCAGAGGGCAACGAAAGGGCCCAGTTGGCCCTGGACATCTTTGCTTACATGAACCGGAAATATATCGGCGCCTATGCCGCTGCCATGGGCGGGCTCGATGCCATTGTCTTTACGGCCGGAATTGGTGAAAACGGCATTGCCATCCGGGAAAAGATTTGCCAGGGGCTGGAATTTTTAGGGGCAGTAATTGATCCCGAGAAGAACAAGGTCCGGGGCCAGGAGGCGGAGATAAGCCGGGACGGCTCGACCGTAAAGATCTATGTGATCCCCACCAATGAGGAATTGATGATCGCCCAGGACACCCTGGAACTGGTCAAGGGCCGTCGAGGATGCTGTTGCTGCCGGTAGCATGATAGTCGGGTACAGTCATCTTGGCCGGAAACACACCGTTTCCGGCCTGGTATTATGCTCCGAAGTATTGACTTGACAAGGGGTAAGAATACTAATTATAATGAAGGTTGTTTAGTGGGGGGAGGGAACCCCTGTGAGGATAAATGTTGCCGATTTGAAAAAAACCCCGGGGGCGCAGCTTGAGATCAGCCTCGAGGAGCCCCTGCCTTCCCTGGCGGAAGAAGGGGTGCAGGAGGTACGCCTCCTGGCGCCGGTTAGGGTTGATTTGCGGCTCAGGAATGTGGACGGGGTCATCCTGGCAGAAGGGAAGATCAGGGCCCAGGTATCCCTGTGCTGCAGTCGCTGCCTGAAAGAATTCTCCCAGAATCTTGAGGTGGCAGTCAACGAGGCCTATTCCGATGCCGGGGACTTCCCGGGGAAGGGAGAGGAAGAGGAAGACGGCATCATTTTCTTTTCCGGCAATTACATTGATCTCACAGCAGCTGTCAGGGAAAATCTGCTGGCCGCCCTGCCGATGAAGGTAACCTGCCGCGAAGACTGCCGGGGGCTGTGTCCCCGCTGCGGTCAGGACCTCAACCTTGGTGACTGCGGCTGCCGGCGGCAGGAGATAGATCCCCGCCTGGCGAGTTTGGGCAAGTTGCTGGCAAGGGAATAAGTAGGAGAAATAAAGGCTGTATGGAAAGGGGTGTCCAGGAATGGCTGTTCCGAAGAAAAAAATGACCAGAAGCAGGCGCGACCGCCGCCGTGCCCACTGGAAACTGACCTTACCCGGTTTAATTGCCTGTCCGCGCTGCCATGAACCCAAACTGAGCCACCGGGTCTGTCCCAATTGCGGCTATTACAAAAACCGGCAGGTTGTGACCCAGGCAGAATAAAGGGTAGATTTTAAGTATCGGGCTGAAAAAACAAGGAAATCCCTCCTAAGGAGGAGATTTCCTTGTTTTTTTCTGGAAACAGATCCGCCCACTCCCTTGCCCCTTACCCGCGGTTGTTGTATACTACTTACCATCAGATATTATTACCAGGTATTATAAGCAGGTGGTAAAATTGTCCCGGCGTTCCGAAAAAAAAAGACAGCGGCAGCAGGAACTCCTTGCCCTGCTGGAGGAGAATCCCTTTCTCACCGACGAGGAGGCTGCCCAGTATTTTGGGGTCAGCTCCCAGACCATCCGCCTGGACCGGCTGGAACTCAACATTCCCGAAATGCGGATACGCTCCCAGGAAATGGCCCGGCAGGCCTACCGGGAATTGCGGGCTCTAAGCGGCAGGGAGATGGTGGGTGAGCTCTATGAACTGGAGCTGGGGAAACAGGCCCTCTCCCTGTTGGAGACTACCCCGGACATGGTCTTTGAAAAGAGCCGGGTAGTCAGGGGCCATTACATCTATGCCCAGGCGGAATCCCTGGCCATCGCCCTGGTCGACGCCGAGGTTGTCCTTACCGGGGTGGCCAACATTAAATACAAGCATCCCGTCTATGTGGGGGATCGGCTGGTGGCCAGGGCCCAGGTGACGAGGCAGCGGGGGAATAAGTATTTTATCTGGGTCAGGACCAGGTGCCGGGATAAAGAGGTCTTTCGGGCCAAGTTCATTCTGGTTTCCCTGTCCCAGTAAGGAGGGAAAAAGGGTGAAGATTGCCGTCGATGCCATGGGCGGAGACTATGCCCCCCGGGAGCTGGTGCGGGGAGCAGTCGCTGCCCTTCAGAAACAGGAGGGACTGGAGATCCTTTTGGTGGGCCGGCCTGAGGAGCTGGCGGCTGAGCTGAAGGCCTGCGGCTGGGAAGGAGCCCAGGGGATAAGAATTGTCCCGACCCAGGATGTGATTGCCATGGAGGAAAACCCGGGGCTGGCCCTGCGGCGCAAGAAGGATGCTTCCGTAGTTGTTGCCGCCCGCCTGGTTAAGGAGGGGGAAGCGGCAGCCTTTGTTTCGGCGGGTAATACCGGTGCCGCCATGGGGGCGGCCCTCTTTCAACTGGGCCGGATCAAGGGGGTTGCCAGGCCGGCCATCGCCTCGCCCTTCCCCACCGCCCGGGGGCTGTGCCTCCTCCTCGATGCCGGGGCCAACGCCGAGGCCCGCCCCGTTTATCTGGCCCAGTTTGCCTACATGGGAGCAGTCTACGCCGAGAAGGTCTGGGGCATACCCAATCCCCGGGTGGGCCTTTTAAATATCGGGAGCGAGCCGGAGAAGGGCAACGAATTGAGCCGGGAAGCCTACCGGCTCCTGGCCCGTGCCAAAATCAATTTTGTCGGCAATGTGGAGGGCAGGGAATTGCCCGCCGGGGTGGTGGATGTCATCATCTGTGACGGCTTTGTCGGCAATGTGATCTTAAAACTGGCCGAAGGGCTGGCCTCTGCCCTCATGGAGAGGCTCAAAGGAGAACTGGAGGCCGAATTTCGCACACGGCTGGGCGCCGCCCTGGCCCTGCCCGCCTTCCGCCGCTTCAAAAAGGGCCTGGATTATCAGGAATACGGCGGTGCCCCCCTCCTGGGTGTGAATGGAGTCTGTATCATCGGCCACGGCAGTTCCCGGGCCAGGGCCATCGAAAACGCCATTGGGGCGGCGGTGGCGGCGGTGAAGGAGGAAGTCGTGGCCAAGATCCGGGAAAAAATGCTGGACTTTGCGGAGGGTTAGTTATGGCAGGTTCCAGACGCAGTGTGGGCATAGTCGGGGTTGGCAGTGCCCTGCCCGAGAAGGTGCTCACCAATGGAGAGCTGGAGAAAATGGTTGCTACCAGCAACCAATGGATTATGACCAGAACGGGGATCAGGGAGCGGCGCATTGCCGGTCCGGAAACTGCCACCTCGGATCTGGCCCTGCTGGCCGGCCGCCGGGCCCTGGAGGAGGCGGGGATCGGGCCGGAAGAGCTGGATCTCATCCTGGTGGCCACCACCACTCCCGACATGGCCTTTCCCAGTACAGCCTGCCTGGTGCAGGCCGGATTGGGCGCCTACAGGGCGGCGGCCTTCGACCTGGAGGCAGCCTGCAGCGGCTTCCTCTACGGCCTGGCCATCGGCGAACAATTCATTGCCTCGGGTGCCTATGAAACGGTCCTGGTCATCGGAGCGGAAGTCCTCTCCAGGATTGTCAACTGGTCCGACCGCAATACCTGCGTCCTTTTCGGCGATGGGGCCGGGGCCTGTGTCTTGCGCCCGGTGACGGCAGGGAAGGGCATTCTCTCCCACTACCTGGGGGCCGAC
>DUTA01000091.1 GCA_012842325.1 Bacillota bacterium
AACCCGCCGCAGCCGCATCCCGATTAGGGTCCCCATTCCCACCCGGACACCGGAGGCCAGGGCAGAAATCCACAATCCCAGGGGGACAAAGCTCAAGATCACCATCAGACCAAGAAAAACAAGGAGCAATGGGAACAGGAAAAGAATAAGCTCAAACATTATGCACCCTCCCTGTCAAATTTAGCGTTGGGGCCGCACCATAACCCTGACTCCCTCCACCCGTACCACTACAATCCTGGTTCCGGCAGGCAAATAAGTTCCTTCGGAAATAACATCGTACCGCTCTCCCCCAATCTCCGCCGCCCCGGCCGGCCGCAGGGGCGTCAGGGCAACACCTTCCCTCCCGACAAGATCCTGCAAACTCTGATGGGCGACATATCCCTGTTCCTTATCCAACCTGTCGGTGAGGACAAACCAGCGCCATCTATTAGTCTTGGCCAGATAGCGGAGTAAAAAACCTGCCAGGAGAACCGTCGCCACCAGGGCAATGGCCAGGGCTTTGAGGGCCTGGACACTGTTGCTGGCCGCCAGGACAATGCTGGCCAGGATGGCGATTATGCCGCTGATCCCCACCACGCCAAAACCGGGTATCACCAGCAGCTCCAATAAAAGGAGGAGAACACCGAGGAAAAAGAGACCGAGGACCCACCAACCGGCCAGGCCTGCGATCAGATGCCCGCCGAAATACAGCCCCAGGGAGAGGAGGCCTATGCTTCCCGGGACACCCCAGCCGGCAGTATAGAGCTCCAGTATAAGGCCGGTAAAGCCCAGGGTGAGGAGCAGGGGACTCACCACCGGGTTGGTGACAAAACGGGCTATTCTCTCCGCTGTAGTCGGCTGGGAAAAAACAGCCCTGGCCCCCGGGTAGCCGAGATAGTCCAGAACTTCCTGGTAATCTGCCAGGATGGCATCGGCCAGGCCGAGCTCCACTGCCCTCTGGGCCGAAAGACTTAAGAGTTTTCCGGCCGCTATGACACCGGGTATTTCAATATCGGCATCGACCATGGCCGCAGCCAGCTGGGGATCCCGGCCGGTAGCCTCGGCCGTAGCTACAAACTCTTCCCGCAAGGCAGAGACCGTCTTTTCGTCGGCAGGTTGATCACCCAGACGCGGTTCGGCAGCCCCGATGCTGCTTCCCGGGGCCATAATGATCTCATCGGCTGCCAGGGAAATCAAAGCTCCTGCCGACCAGGCCCGCTGGACAAAGGCCGCTACCGGCAGGGGGGCATTTAAGATGAGATCCCGCATTTGGGTGGCGGCATCAACCCTGCCCCCAAAGGTATTGATGGTCACGACAACGGCCCTCGCCCCATCGGCAGCCGCCTTCTCCAAACCCCTGGCCAGATAAGAAACCAGTCCCAGGTCTATATCTCCTTCAATAGGAATAATATAGATAAAATCAGCAGCGGCACCGGCCCTCTCCCCTGCCCGGGGGCCGGCAAAGACCAGGCCCAGGATTACCAGCAGGGATAAACACAACTTATAAACTGACCCGCTTTTTCCCAACATGCCTTTTCCTCCCCATCCAAGCTGCCCTTTCCGGCTCCTGTTCTTCCCATTTTACTATACCCACCGGCAAAAAAAAAGTTCCCTTTCCGGAACCAATGTAAGGGCGCTTTCCAGTGCATCCCCCGCGGCCTTAAAAAAACCCAGTACAAACCGTACTGGGTGTACCCGGCCTGTTTGCTAGGCCTGAAGTTCTTCCAACAGCCGACGCACTATTGTATTGACCACCTTGCCCTCGGCCCTTCCCCTGATCCTGGGCATAACCTCTTTCATAACCCTGCCCAAATCCTTGGGACCGGAGGCATTGATCTGGGCAATAACTTCCCGGGCCAGGGCCTCTATTTCTCCCTCGGACAGTTGTTCCGGGAGATAGGCCAGCAGAACAGCAATTTCCTCCTTGAGTTTGGCCACCAGTTCTTCCCGCCCCGACCGCTCGTAGTCAGGCAGGGCGTCCCGGCGCATTTTGACTTCCCGGGCCAGAACTTCGAGAACTTCCGGGTCAGAAAGCTCCCGGCCAAGCTCAATCTCCCTGTTCTTGATGGCCGACCTTGCCATCCGGATAACCGCCAAGCGGGTTTTCCCGGCCTCCTTCTCCTTCATGGCGGTTTTCATGTCCTGCAGCAATCTATCTTTCAGGGACATAAAATCCCCCCTAGCGGTTTCGCATCTGACGCCGGCGTGCGGCTTCTGACTTCTTCTTCCTCCTTACACTGGGCTTTTCATAAGCCTCCCGCTTCCGTGATTCAGAGAAGATACCTGACTTTTTACACTGACGGCGGAAACGACGTAGAGCGCTGTCAAGGGATTCATTTTTTCGTAACCTGACTTCTGCCACCCTTTCTCCCTCCCCTCCACTACAGCCGTCGGCCTGGCTCATTTCTTCTGGCATCTCTGGCAGCAAATAATGAAAATCCCCTGTTGGATATTAGCAGAGCAATAAACCAATTATACGTTACTCGCTAGACACTGTCAAGCTTTAGCCCGGAGGCCACTGCAGAGAACGGCCGCCTAGGAGGTGGAAGTGCAGGTGGAATACCGTCTGTCCACCATCATCCCCTGTGTTTATTACGGTCCTGAAGCCCTTTTTCTCCAGGCCGTACTCCCTGGCAAGCTGCCTGATAACAGCAAAGATATGGTTCAGCAGCTCCCCATCGGCCTCAGTCAACTCCAAGAGCGTGGGAACATGCTTCTTTGGGATGAGGAGGAGATGAACCGGGGCCTGGGGGTTAATGTCCTTAAAGGCCAACACAGTATCATCTTCATAGATGATTTCACTGGGGATCTCTTTGGCCGCAATACGACAGAAAATACACCCGGACACGCTACTTACACCCCCCTCCCCTTAATTTAGCGCCAGCCAGCCGCAACACCTGCCCCTGCGGGACTGGTCAATGAACCGGTACTCTATTAAATATTCCACCATCTTTTTATTCTATGCCCGGCAGCGAAATCCTTCCTGGGGTGGAAAAACACCACATTTATCCCGCAACGATTGTCAGGGAACGGTCGGTCAAATATAATTTTATATAATTGGAGGTCAGAAAACACTCTCCTTAAGAAAGGGGACAATGATATGCAGTATACCCTGGCTACCATTGCCGCCGGTTACCTGATTGGCACCCTGCCCACCGACCGCCTGCTCCCCTTCCGAAAACCGTCCCTGCAACTTTTCTGCGACATGGTCAAGGGAGCCGCGGCCGCACGCCTCGCCCTGGCTGTCATCGGGACCGAATTCAGCATGATTCTCACGGCACTGGCTGCCCTGATCGGCCATACCTGGCACCCCTATTCCCGTTCTTTCACTAATGATAGTCCAAACATGGCCCCGGCCCTCGGCACTCTCCTCTTCCTCAGCCCTTCGGCGCTGGTTGCCATGGCCTCCGCCTGGCTTGCAGTTTACCTCCTCTGCAGAGAAGTGGAGCTCAGTTCCGTCCTCAGCTTTCTTGGCCTGCCCCTTTTCCTTTGGTATTTCAAACCCTTTGATGTCTATCTCCTTTTCGGCCTGACCTGTTCCAGTTTAAAGATTTACCAGTATATCAATTATATTGGAAAGAGTGGGAAAACAGCCCCAAAGCTGCTTGCCCATGCCCTTCAGCAGAAGGCCCTTCTCCAGAAGGCCCTGTTTTTCACCCTGGTTCTCCTCGTAAGCATCTCCCTCTTTTTCAATCGCTATGTTTACCGGGGCTTTGGAATGCAGATAGATCTGATTCGCTCTGGCAACCCTGAGTTCAACCTGGTGGCCCTCACCTTCGATGACGGACCCGATCCCCTCTACACACCCCTGATCCTGGATATCCTCATGGACTACGACGTAAAGGCCAGCTTCTTTCTCATCGGACGGCATGTGGAGCAGTACCCGGAAATTGCCCGCCGCATCGTCAACGAAGGTCACGACATCGGCAGCCACACCTATTCCCACCGCAATCTGGTTTCCCTTGGATACCAGAAAACAAAAGAGGAGATTAAAAAGGCCGAAGAAGCCATCCTGGAGGCTACCGGCCTTCGCCCCTACCTTTTCCGCCCGCCGCGGGGACTTTATTCCGCCTCTGCCCGGGAATTGCTCCGGGAAGAACAATACACCATTGTCCTCTGGTCTTTAAGCACCAGGGATTGGGCGGAACTGAGTGTTAGAGACATGGTTGGCAATGTTTTAAAAAAAGTAAAGCCCGGAGACATCATCCTCTTTCATGACAGCGGCAACCTGATCAGTACTGTCGGTGGCAACAGGATGAACACCGTTAAGGCCCTGCCGCTGATAATTGAAGGATTACAAGCCCGGGGCTACACCATTGTCCCCGTTTCCGACCTGCTCCTCATTTCCGGCCTAACCACCACCGAGACCCTGGATTAGGGGGGAGATGAAAGCGATGGTCCTAATACGCCAGGCCAAAAAGCAGGACATCCCTGCAGTGGCTGCCCTTTTTGTTACCGCTTTCCCGGAAACTATGGCCCATCTCTTTGGCGACCAACCACCCCACCGGGCGATAAGGGACATCTTCTCTTTCCTGCTGGCAGTTGAACCAGACTCCTTCTGGGTTGCCACCCGGGGAGAGGAACTCCTCGGCTACATTATAACCCCACAGAATATGCGCCGGCTCTGGATTCGGGCCTGCACCGGCGGTTATCTGTTTAAGTGGGCTTACCGCTATTTTACCGGCCAGTACGGGTTTGGGCTGAGACCATTAAAAAACCTTCTCTGTAACAAAATCGGTTTTATCCTGTCACCCCACAATTACCGCCCCGGCCCCGCCGCCCAGGTCCTTTCCCTGGCGGTGCATCCTAGGGTCACCGGCCAGGGGATCGGCACCAAACTTCTGACCCACGCCCTCCAATACCTGAGAAGGAACCAGGTGCAGGCGGTAAAACTGGAAGTGCGCCCCTGGAACAAACCCGCCCGCCACCTTTATACCAAACTGGGTTTTGTCGAGGTCGGCACCACCAGCGATAGCCAGGGCACCTGGCTGGTGATGATCAAGTCCTTATCCCCCGGCACACCTCCTCCCCCGCCTCAATAATAGTCACCGGTACTATCTCTCCCATCAGGTTATCATCTCCCTCCAGCAGGACCCGGATATAATTGCCGGTATAACCGGCCAGGAGGTTGGTTTCCCGGTCCCGTTCGTGCTCAACCAGGACAGGCAGGCTCCTGCCCACATGCCGCCGGTGGAAGGCCAGGGCAAGTTGGCGGCCAAGCTCGACCAACCGGTGGACCCGTTCTTCCTTGATCTGGGGGGGCACCTGCCCCTTAAAGGCTGCCGCCGGCGTCCCCTGGCGGGGAGAAAAGGGAAAGACGTGGAGGCGGCTGAACTCCAGGAACCGGACAAAGTCGTATGTGGCGGCAAAATCTTCCTCTGTTTCACCGGGGAAGCCGACAATCACATCGGTACTGAGGCCGAGCTCCGGGATCAGCTCCCGGGCTTCTTGGACCCTGCGGGAAAATTCGTCCCTTGTGTAGGGCCTGTTCATCAGTTTTAGAATTTTGTCGGAGCCGCTCTGGAGGGGAATATGAAGGTGGGGACAGATTTTGGGATTTTCGGCCATGACGGCCAGGAGCTCGTCTGTGACCTCCAGGGGCTCCAGGGAACTTAGGCGCAGCCGCTCAAGACCGGGAACCGTCGTGAGCATTGCCAAAAGCCGGGCCAGGTTAATCCCGCCCGCAAGGTCAGCCCCGTAGAGGCCCAGGTGAATCCCCGTCAGGACCACTTCTCTATAGCCCTTGCGGACATAGGTCTCTACCCCTTCCCGCACCTTCCCGGGCGCCAGGCTCCTGATGGGACCCCGGGCGTAGGGGATTATGCAGTAAGTGCAGTACTGGTTGCACCCCTCCTGGATCTTCAAGAAGGCCCGGGTGCGGCTGGAAAAATCCAGGGGCAGCTCTTCAAACTCTGTGGCTCCCCGGATGTCCCCCACGGCATTGATGAGACGCCGTTCCCGGGCCGCTTCCTCCACCAAAGCCACAATATCCCGGCGCTTCCGGGTGCCTACCAGGACATCGACACCGGGAAGGGCCGCCACCTCCTCAGGGGCCGTCTGGGTATAGCAACCCACCACGGCCACCACTGCCCCGGGGTTCCGCCTCCGGGCCTGGCGGATGGCCTGGCGGGACTTCCGGTCCGCCAGATGGGTAACGGTACAGGTATTGATTATTACCACATCGGCCGGTTCCGTAAAATCCACCACTTCATAGCCGTGCTCCCGAAAGAGCCTTTTCATTGCTTCACTCTCGGCCTGATTCACTTTACAGCCCAGGGTGTGAAAGGCAACAGTTTTCTTCATAGGCGCCTCCTTGCAATACCGGTTACCCGGGGACAGAAGGGGCACCCCCGCCGGTGTTTCCCAGATCTCCCGCTGCATAGAGGATCATGGTCACAACGGCCAGGGCCGCCGTTTCCGTCCGCAGAATCCGGGGTCCGAGGCTGACCACCCGGGCACCCTTCTCCCGGGCCCTTTGTACTTCCTCCTCCTCGAAGCCCCCCTCCGGACCGATGAGCACCAGCACCCCGGTCCTGTGGGCAATCCCGGTTAGAACAGTATTTAAGCCCTGGTTATTCTCCCCTTCCCAGGGCATTATGATAAGGTAATCTTTCCGGCCATATCTGGTCAATACCTCTTCCAGGTCCACGGGGGTATCCACCCGGGGAACAACGGCGCGGCCACACTGCTTGGCCGCTTCCCTGGCGATGCGGGTCCAGCGTTCCCGCCGGCCTTCTGCCTTTTCCCCCTTCAGTTTAACCACCACTCTCCCGGAGGTAAAAGGAACGAAGGTGTGTACCCCCAGCTCAGTTCCCTTTTGAATAATCCAATCCATTTTTTCCCCCTTCACCAGGGCCTGGGCCAGGATCAAGGGCAATCTGGGCTCCCGCTCCTCCAGTACGGGCTCCAGGAGCCGGGCTCTGCTCCGGTGGGGCCCGGCACTGATCAGTTCCGCCCGGTAAACCTGCCCCCTGCCATCACCCACTTCAACTACGGTTCCGGGGCGAAGGCGCAGGACCCGGTAGA
>DUTA01000092.1 GCA_012842325.1 Bacillota bacterium
TCAGACCTCCTTTCCCGAATTCGGATTAACCCACCTTCTCTACCTTCTCAAGCCTCTTCATCAGCCTTATCCCGGCCAGATAGTCAACATTAGCCCAGATGAAGAGAGCTATGTTCCCCGCTCGTTCATCACCTCATCTTTCCACTTTTTGTCCCTCCCCCTTGTTATACAAATGAGGTTAATTTCATTAAGGGAGGAGGAGGAAGGATAAAACCATATATAACATTCTGCTGATTGGCCCGCCCGGTTCCGGGAAAACCATGCTGGCCCGGCGGCTGCCCACCATCCTGCCGGAGCTCTCCATTGCCGAAGCCCTGGAAGTGACCCGAATCTACAGCGTTGCCGGCCTTTTGCCGCCGGAGCAACCTTTGATCCAGACCCGGCCCTTCCGGGCGCCCCACCACACCATTTCCTCCGCCGGCATGGTCGGGGGCGGCCGTATTCCCCGGCCGGGGGAAATCAGCCTTGCCCACACGGGGGTCCTCTTTTTAGACGAGTTCCCTGAATTTCACCGGGATGTGCTGGAAGTGCTGCGCCAGCCCCTGGAAGAGGGGAAGGTGACCGTATCCCGGGTAAATGCCACCTTGACCTATCCGGCCCGCTTTATGCTGGTGGCCAGCATGAATCCGTGCCCCTGCGGTTTCTTTGGCGATCCCGTGCGGGAATGTAGCTGCACCCCCTACCAGGTGCAAAAATACCGGAACAAGGTTTCCGGCCCCCTCTTGGACCGAATCGACCTGCACCTGGAGGTGCCCCGCCTGGAATACAATGAGATTGCGGGGGGAGGCCCGGCCGAAACCTCCCGGGATATTGCCCGGCGGGTGAGGATAGCCCGGCAGATCCAGGAGGAGCGCTTTGCAACCCAGGAGAAGTTCCGCTTCAACGCCGCCATGACCCCGGCCCAGGTGCGAAAATACTGTATCCTGGGCAAGGAGGCCAGGGCCCTTGTGCGGCAGGCCTTTCAGAAACTGGGGTTAAGTGCCCGGGCCCATGACCGCATCTTAAAATTGGCCCGCACCATCGCCGATCTGGACCAGGAAAGAGAAATCAAGCTGGAACACCTGGCCGAAGCCCTCCAGTATCGCCAGCTGGATCAAAATTTGTGGGGGTAGAAGGGAAAGGGGGTTGTGCCTGTGCCCAAAACCTATTCCTGGGTTGTCACCGCACCGGGAAAAATGGAAAGGCAAGAATTTGAGCTTCCGGCTATTGGGCCCGACGATCTATTAATGAAGGTCAATATGGTAACCATCTGCGGTTCCGATCCCCATCTGTTGGAGAACCACCTGGGTGATACCAGGTATCCCCTCATCCTGGGCCATGAGATGGTCGGCACGGTGGCAGAGATAGGGGAGAGGGCCGAGAAGGCTTACGGGGTAAAGAAGGGGGATCGTATCACCGTCGAACCCTATATCCCCTGCGGTTCCTGCGAGTACTGCCTGTCCGGCAACTACCAGTTGTGCAAGAATGGGAAAAGATGCTATGGTGTCAACATCTCCTGCGCTGAGTCTCCGCATCTTTGGGGAGCGTACGGTGAATATATGTACGTGGCCCCCGGCTCCATGGTGCACAAGGTGGCCGAGGGGATCAGGGACGAGGATGCCACCTTTTCTTCAACTATAGGTAACGGCTTCCGTTTCATCTGCAACAAGGCCCAGCTTAAGCCCAATAATAGCGTGCTGATTCTCGGACCCGGTGCCCTGGGCCTGTGCACGGTCATAGCCGCCAGGGAAAGCGGCATCTATCCCATCATAGTCACCGGCCTGGGGGCCAGGGACGAAAAGCGCCTGGAACTGGCCCGGGAATACGGGGCAGATTATGTAATTCGCGTAGATGAAGAAGATGCCCTGGCAAAAATTCGCGAAATTACCGCCGGGGAGATGGTCCACGGGGCCATAGAGTGCTCCGGCTCCCCCGCCGCTTATGATCTGGCCCTGGATGCACTGAGGCCCAACGGAACCCTGGTCTGTGTTGGCTATACTGCAAAGGCGGGGGTAACCATCGATACCAACCGGGTCATCAACCGCGAGCTGCAGATTAAGGGCAGTTTGGGCCAGCCCCTGGATGTCTACACGGCCATGAAGACCATAAACAAGGGCAAGTACCCCATCCACAAAATGGTTACCCACCGCTTCCCCTTGAGCCGGGCCGATGAAGCCATCCGTTTCTTTATGAGGGGAGAAGAGGACTGCATTCGGGTAGCAATCTGCGCTGAATAAAGGAAGAAGCCTCCAATACCCCGCCGGTTTTTCTGCCGGACGGGGTTCTAACTTTTCTTTTGGGGAACAGGGCCGAAATTAATTGAACCGGGACATAAAAGCATTAGGTGCCAGGTTCCTTAGTGCTCATGAGGGTGTGAATTTAAAAATACAGAGGGTTAAACCACCGAAATAAGAGATACAAGAGTTGTCAAGTCCTTAGCTTATTTTTGTTGATATATTATAATAACCAGAATTTTGAAAAAATGGAAAATGATGTGGACACCTGTCAATGGTCATTTGAAAAACAGTATTTTTGGTCACAAAAAAACCAGCAATTTTGGCCATGAAAAACCAGCAGTCATACAGAATTTAAGCCTTGCGATAACGGTGGAGGAATTGCCTAGGAGGCA
>DUTA01000093.1 GCA_012842325.1 Bacillota bacterium
CATAGGAACGAGGACCACCTCCTCTGTGTTTTGTTGTGCTAACTTATCACTTCGGAGGATCGGCTTCTCGTTCCTTCTTTTTTTCTAATATTCTCCTCCAGTACCAGAGTTAATTTTACTCATACGCCCCGGGCAAGGGGCCTGGCAACCGGTGCAGCACTTTTTCGCGGAAAGGGGCAGCGCTGAGGCCGGGGGCAGAAGAGGAAAAATCCCCGCTCCGGGGATAAGATTGCCCTTCGCCTGCCAGACTAAGGAAAGGAAATGCCAATGCTCAACCAGGGGGAGATTGCCATGCGGAAAACAGTGCTCTTTTTTCTGGTGGTGGCCGTCATCCTGGGGGGAACTGTCCTCTACCGGGAGCTGGACCGGGAAAGGAGCGAAGAAAGGTCCGCCCCCGGGGAAGGGCGGACAAAGATAAACCGGGAAGGGGATGTGGAAGCAATTGTCACCTTTCTCTCGGAAGATCTGGGTACTCCCCCGGCCGAACTGACCTTCAAGGTAGAACTGAAGAGCACCGGTTTTGATCTGTCCGATTACGACCCGGCGGAAACAGCCACCCTCCTAAATGCCCGGCAGGAAAAACTGAGTACGGGTTTTTGGTGGGAGGAAGAGGAGGCCGGGGCCAATTACCTGCGGGGCCTTCTCCGGGTTTCCAACAAACTCCCCGCCGGGACGCCCTTCTGGGAAAAAGAAATGGATTCCCTTACCCTGCAACTGCGGGACCTGGGAAAAAGCAGGGTAAAGGAATTCCACTGGGTTTTCTAGTCCTCAGCCCAGTACTTCTCCCGGTTTCAGCCCGAGCATGGTTGCCAGTTCGGGAGCCGGGATCTTTTTCGTGCCGGGGTACTGGACCCGCTCCACCTGCAGGGCTCCCTTTCCGGCCTGGACCACAAAGCCCCGGGGGTTGACAGCCACTATGGTCCCTGGTTTTTGGTCGGCAGGGGATGGTCCCTCCACCGGGCGGGCTGCCCAGATCTTCAGCTTTTCCCCCCGCAGCCGGGTAACCGCTCCGGGGGCGGGGTCACCCGCCCGCACCACCCGGTAGAGCTCCGGGGCCGGCCTGGTCCAATCCAGGCGCAGGTCCTCTTCGGTAATCAGGGGCTCATAGGTGGCCTGGGCTTCGTCCTGGGGAATGCGGGGAGCCTTCCCCTCGCGGATGAGGGCCACCGCCCGGGCAATGAGCTTTACCCCCAGGGGATAGAGTTTTTGGAAATAAAGGGTCTTTACACTGTCATCGGGGTCGATGGGGACCTTTTCCTGGAGGATAATGTCGCCGGTGTCAATGCCGGCGTCAATATAATGGATGGTAACCCCCGTTTCCTGATCCCCCTGGAGAATGGCCCAGTTCATGGCGCTGCCGCCCCGGTGCCGGGGCAGGAGGGAGGGGTGGTAGTTGATTCCGCCCAGGGGGGCCAGGTCGATGAGGGACTGGGGAACAATCCAGGTGACATAGGCCAGACACATTAAATCGGGCCTGCGGGCGGCAATCCAGTCGGCCACCTCCGGGGTCTTGAGGCTGCTGGTGGTGAGCACCGGCAAACCCAGTTCCGCCGCCTTAACAGCCACCGGATCCGGAGCATCCCCTTTCCCTTTACCGGTTATAACCCCGACCACCTCTTCTCCCTGTTCTACCAGGGCAGCCAGGGTATCACTGCCAAAGGCCGCCTGACCGATAAAAAGAACCCGCATGGTAAACCACTCCTTTCCCCTTTCGTCCTGCTGCCCTTTTAAACTCCGGCCCTCCTTCCATCCTGATCTTCCCGTAATCGCTGCACTGGGAATAAAAGCTGTTACATGCAAGGGCCCTGCTTTTTACTATTCTCGTATTGCCGGAATATTCCTTCCACTCCCAAGAAACTTTGCTTTGCACCCCCGGCTTCCCTGGGCTAAACTAAAAGGAGCAGAAAATATCAGCTTGTGGGGGAGGAAGAAGAATGAAACTGACACCGGCCCAGGAAGAGAGGGCCCAGAGACTGCACCGGCAGGCCCTGGTTTGGGACAGCCACTGCGATACCCTGATGGATATTGCCGCCGGCAGGCGGACCCTGGGGCAAGGGAACGCCGGCGGGCACCTGGATCTGCCCCGGCTGCAGCAGGGAGGGGTGAAGGTGCAGATCTTTGCCATCTACATTGAATCGCCCCCCTATCTGCGCCGGACCCTGGAATTCATCGGCGCCTTCTACCGGGAGCTGGAACAGAACCGGGGGAAACTGACCCTGGCCGGATCCATGGCGGAGATTGAGGCAGCAACGCTCCGGGGCGAGGTGGCCGCCATCCTCAGCATTGAAGGGGGTGAAGCCCTGGAAGGGGGGCCGGCCATCCTGCCCTGCCTCTACCGGCTGGGGGTCCGGGCCCTGGGGCTGACCTGGAATCACCGGAACCAACTGGCCGACGGCATCGCCGAGGCCCGGACCGGCGGCGGCCTCACCACTCTGGGTCTGGAAACGGTGGCCGAGATGAACCGTCTGGGCATGGTGATAGATGTCTCCCACCTCTCCCCGGCCGGCTTCTGGGATGTCCTGGAACACTCCCGACACCCGGTCATCGCCTCCCATTCCAACGCCCGGGGCCTGTATGACCATCCCCGCAACCTGGACGACGACCAGATCCGGGCCCTGGCCGCCCGGGGCGGGGTTATGGGTATAAACTTTTCCCCTGCCTTTCTGGGCCCCGCTGCCAGCCTGGAGACCGTCCTGGATCAGATCGATTACATAGCCCGGCTCGCCGGCTGCGACTGCATCGGTCTGGGCTCCGACTATGACGGGATTGCCGCCACCCCCCGGGGATTGGAGGATGTCTCCCTCCTGCCCAACATCACCAGGGGGCTGGTGGCCCGGGGTTATTCCGACCAGGATATCCTGAAGATCCTGGGGGGGAACTTTGCCCGGGTCTTTGCCCGGGTTATCGGCTAACCGGTTTTCCCCTCCCCCGCCAGGACCTGCAGCCTCTCCCGGAGGCGGGTGTAGCGCTGTTGGACGCTATTGTTGTGGATGGCCCGGCGCAGGGCCCTTTTGCTCCCGACCAACACCACCATCTTCTTTCCCCGGGTCACCGCCGTGTAAAAGAGGTTGCGCTGCAGCATGTACCAGTGCTGGGTGCTCAGGGGAAAGAGGCAGAAGGCAAACTCAGAACCCTGGGCCTTGTGGACGGTAACGGCATAGGCCAGGGTAAGCTCGTCCAGTTCGGAACGGCCATAGGCAACGGTCTCCCCGTCGAACTCCACCAGGAGGGTATCCTCGGTCAGCTCCTCCGTCTCTCGGGCCAGGAGAATATCGGTAATCCGGCCCAGGTTGCCGTTGAATACCCCCTTGTCGTAGTTGTTCTTGATGGCCATCACCTTATCGCCGAGGCGGTAGGTGGTTTTCCCCACCTGGTATTCCTTCTTCCCGGGAGCGGGGGGATTCAGTTCCTCCTGCAGGACCCGGTTCAGGTTTTCCACCCCCAGGAGATAGTTATGCATGGGCGAGATGACCTGGACCTCTTCCAGGGGCAGGGTCTCGAGGGCCCGCCGGAGCAAGCGCCGGATCCCCACCAGGGCCATTTCCGGCTCTTCCTGGGGCAAGA
>DUTA01000094.1 GCA_012842325.1 Bacillota bacterium
GAATTATTTCCGCGGCATCGCCGGGGCTGCCGGCGCCGGGGTTGTCCACTACATCGGCCAGAACTGTGACGCCGGGGGTGGCCAGGGCTTCGGTTACGGCCGCTGCCACCGGTTTGCTGTCGGGTTTCAGTTCTTCCCTGGCTTCCCAGACCGTCCGGGCAAGGCTTTGGGCCATTGCTTCGGCCCGGCCGGCATTGTTGTTGGTCTGGACAATCACGCTCATGCCGCCTTCCCGGATATCGGCGTAGGGAAAGCCGGCGACGATGGCGGCGGAAAGGACATCCTCAACCTGCTCGAAGGAGACCGCCTTTTCGATAAAGCGGGCGAAGGGTTCTTCGTCGGTTGGCACCAGGGGGCAGAGGATGGGCAGCTTTATGACCCGCATTACCGGCAGGATCGTGCCATCGAGGATACCCAGGATGGCCCGGGCAGCGTTGAGGCCTGCCTCGTACATGTCGATGTGGGGGTAGTAGCGGAAAGGGAACATGAGGGTGGCGTTTTGGGCCATTTTCCGGGTAATATTGGCATGGAAGTCCAGGGAAAGGCAGAGGGGGAGAGACCCGCCCACCTGACGGCGAATATCCTCGAGGAGCGTTCCTTCCGGATCTTCAATACCATCCACCACCATGGCGCCGTGAAAGGAAAGCAGGATACCGTCCAGTTTCCCGCTTTTTTTTATGTCTTGCAATAGCCTGGCCCGGACGTAATCATATACATCCCGGTGCACCATGGGCCCTGGCTGGGCATTGGCGGCGATGGAGGGTATGATCCGGATGTCTCTGCGGCTGGAGAGGACCTCGAGAAAGGCACCCATCTCATTTTTGTAGCCTTGAAAATAGGTTAAGATCTCTTCTCCTTCCAGCAGATTGCGGCTCCGGAAGTCCTCCATGGTCGTTTTCCCCGGCACAAAGGTATTGGTTTCCTGCTTGAATTCGGCAATAAGGACGGTCTTCATCCAGGCAACACTCCCTCGGGTTATTAGTATAAGGGATTGACACAAAAAAAGGAATCTTCTATAATAGTATATACGAATAAACGTATAGACGTCAATACAACTTCAGAGGGGTTAGGGGTGAGGCAGGCTGTGAAATATGATGTGATTATTGGGGGCGGTGGCACAGCAGGGGTGGCGGCGGCTATTGCCGCTGCCCGGAGCGGTGCCAGGACATTGGTGGTGGAAAAGTATGGACACCTGGGCGGCACGGCTGTCAGCGGCATTCCCTTCCTGGGTTCCATGGACTGCAACGGGGAAATTGTCAACAAGGGTATTCTCAAAGAGCTAATTGAGGAAATGCAGGCCGAGGGCGGCTGCTTTGGCTACGCCACCGGGGCATACTGGCACACGCCGGAGATACCCGACCGGTATCAGTTTTCCCTGGTACCCTTTGATCCCGAGGTTTACAAATACGTTGCCCAGGAACTGGTACTGAAGGCGGAAGCGGAGCTCCTCTATCATACATTTATTTCCGATGTCAGGATGGAAGGGAACCGCATCCGGGCCATTGAAGTGGTTAATAAATCGGGGAAGCAGATCCTTGAGGCCGATGTTTTCGTCGATTGTACCGGCGATGCCGATCTGGTCTATTTGGCCGGCGGCAGTTTTCTCGACAATCCCCACAAGCAGAATTGTTCCATCTTGTTCCGCATCGGCAATGTGGACCTGGAACAATTCCTCCTTGATTTGCAGGAAGGAAGGGTGGTTAAAGGCTGGGGCGACTGGCACACACGCATTGTGCGGGCGCGCAAAAATAACGGTGCCCCGCCGACCATTGTCCATTTGGCCGGTCATATGGTCTTCGGGGACGATATGCCGGAGACCACCTTTACCGCCGTATCCCTGCGGGATGGGGAAGTTTTCCTCAATGCCACCCGCGTCGCCGGCCTCTCGGGGGTCGATGCCGCTGAAATAACCCAGGCCGAGATCTTGGAGCGGCGCAATGTCATGCGCCTCTTTGGGCTCATGAAGGAGAGGATTCCCGCCTTCCGCTCTGCCCATCTGATCTCTACGTCTCCCATCGGTTTTCGGGAAACGCGCAATATTGTGGGGGACTATACCATCACCAAGGAGGATGTCATCAAAGGGGCCAGATTCCCCGACGGGATAGCCAAAGGGGGATATCCCATCGACATTCACGACCCTAAAGGAGGGCGGACCCGGTTTTATTTCATAGAAGACGGCGGCTCCTACGATGTGCCCTATCGCGCCCTGCTGCCCAGGGACATCGAGGGGCTTTTAGTTGCCGGCAGGGCCATTTCCGCCACCCATGAAGCCCATGGAAGCACGCGGATCATGGGGTGCGTCGTCTCCCAGGGTGAAGCCGCAGGAACAGCGGCCGCCCTGGCAGCAAAACACGGGGTGACGCCCCGCCATATTGATGTTAAGGAATTAAGGAGCATTTTAATTGCCAATGGAGCAGTGCTCTAAGCACTGCATTCCGCAGGGTATGGCCCCTTTGCTTGCGCAATTGTCGTCCCAGGAGCTTAAGGGAAGTGCGGGTAGTGGCAATTCATTTATCGATTATGCACCCCTGGACAGAGGACCGGGCTGCGGCCGGTCCTGCCATAGGAGCAGGTGCCTTGGGGGTGCCGGGAAAGGTGGTGGGGTGCCAGTTTACGGCTGAGACAGTGATTCTGCCAAAAGGAAACGGCTGACGGGGAAAGCGTGAGGCAAAGGAGGGACTCCAACAATGGAAAGTTTGCAAGCAGCGGGTATTATGGTGATATTCCTGGGCATGGCTATACTCCTCATGACCAGAAGAATCCCGGTCATCCTGGCCCTGCCCGTGGCGGCGGTCCTGTTTTGTGTTATTGCCGGCATGCCTTTCATGTCCTCGGATCCCGAGGTGACCACC
>DUTA01000095.1 GCA_012842325.1 Bacillota bacterium
GAACTGGACTTGAAGGACCCCCTGATCCTGGCCAACGGAGCCCTGATTACCACGGCCCAGGGGCAGATTTTACGGCAGGAGGCCATGCCCACGGCAGACATTGCCTTGCTGCTCGATTACAGCCGGAGCCATGCCCTCACCATCGTTGCCTTTACCACCGATGACCTGCTCCACGTTTTCATTCCCGAGGAGGAAAAGGAGCCGGAGCGGGTCCTGCGGGATCTGGCCAGCTTTGGCCTGCACAGGTATCAACTGGTTCCCGCCTGGGAAGAACTGCCCCGGGAAAGAGTCATCAAAGTGGTGGTTTCCGGCCGGGACCCGGATCATGTCGAGGCGGTTATGAAAAAGTGGCCCCCCGCTCTGGGCCACCTGAATTACGGGCGCTCCCTCCCCCTCTGGCTGGAAATAAACGGGGAAGGAGTGGACAAGGCCAGGGCTCTGGAATATGTGGCTGCCGAGCTGGGCATTCCCGTCTCCCAGACCATGGCCGTCGGCGACGGGGAAACGGATCTGCCCATGATCAAGTGGGCCCAGGTCGGGGTTTTGATACAGGAGGACGGCGTTTCCGTGTACAGCAGGGAAGATTTTGCCCCACCCCGCCCGGTAGCCGAGGGCGCCGCCTGGGCCCTGGAGGTCTTTGCCCTGCTATAGGGCCGGCGGGGCGAAATCTCATCCTGGCCCCCAAGGCCCTGTCCGGCTGGGGCAAAAGGATGAGGACGCAAAAAGCCGGGCGCAATAGCCCGGCCTTGCCAACACATTTTAGTCCTTATCTGGACTGTCTTTCCCGATAACATTCGCTGCAGTAAACAGGTCTTTCGCCGGTGGGACGGAAGGGAACCTGGGTTTCGCAACCGCAAGCGGCGCAGGTGGCGGGGAACATTTCCCGCTGCCCGCGATGGCTGTTCTGCTTCCGGGCTGCCCGGCATTCGGGGCACCGTGCGGGTTCATTTTCGAAACCCTTTTCGGCGTAGAACTCCTGCTCACCGGCGGTGAACACAAATTCCCGGCCGCATTCCCGGCAGGTAAGCGTCTTATCCGCAAACATCTGGTCAACCTCCTTCTTCTTGCCGGATGGCTGGTTTTCCTCTTCAAACTGGACCGGCTAGAAGGACGGAGGTGTGCCTGACTCAGGGAGCAAGGTCTATCCGATTTCGCAGCCGAGTACCAGGAAGATGGACTAATTATACCACTTCAAAGGAAATAGTGCAATGGAGAAGGGCTATTTCCTGGCCTTTCGCCAAAATTATTTCTTTTTCTTCCCCGGGCAGGTATCAGAACCTGCCCTTGGCCGTTTCCCTTCTCCACTCTTCCAGCTTTATGCCCTGAAGGTCTTCCCGGGCAATGCGCTCTTCCAGCTCCCGGAGGAGGAGGAAGAATTGCTCCGGGGTCAGTTCCCACAGGCCGCCGACGAAGCCCAGGGGGCGGCCCAGGACTTCCTGCACCCGCGGGGCCGGCACACCCAGGCTCCGGTCCTTCAGGGCCGTTATGAGCCGGACCGGCACTGCCAGGGTATAGGTCCGCCCGTTGACCTCCTGCCCGGCAATAGCTATAACTTCCCCTGCCGGCTGTCCCATGCCCCAGATGGCGCCCGCCCCTGCCAGGCCCGGCCGGTCGCCCTTCTTTGTCTCATAAAAAAGGAAGGAATCGCAGACGGCAAATTCCCGGGCCAGCCGGTCACACCCGGCGGGGAAGTGGACCGCTTTCTCGGGATAAGAACCAATGCTTTTGTAATGGGTCTTCAGATAGTAGCCCCCCACACGACCGCCTCCCTGCATTATTGCTTATATTACCAATTCAACTTGCGGCTTCAATTATCCTTCCTGATTTTGTTATTATTGTAATATTATTCCATATATTTTTGGGTCCTGACGGCCTTCAAGGGGTAACCAGACCCGCAAAATAAAGGGAACAGTCCTTTTCCAGTAAGAACTGTTCCCATCCCTTACTCTCTATTTCCCCTCCAGGGGGCGGTCCCCGCTGGAAGGCTGTTTCCCCTGGTATCCATCGATCACCAGGGCCAGGGCCTTGCGCAGGGCCATGTTGGTGGCCCGCACCCGTTCCCCCCAGATGGCCTCCCTGTCGGCGGTAACCAGCTCGATGAGATCCCGGGCGGCCTCCGCCCCCAGCC
>DUTA01000096.1 GCA_012842325.1 Bacillota bacterium
ATTTTTATTATATGCGAAGAAACGAACAATTTCAACATATTACAACTTTATACATAATAAATAATGTATTTTCAGAAAATGAGTATACCTGCATTAAATGTACATCTATCCTGTCTCCTCAACCATATGAAAAATGCCCGTTATCTATTCTGTCAACTCAACCCTACCAATTTTTGAGTTCAAATTTTACCTCAAAAATAATCGTCGATTTGTTTCCATGTACGTATTTTGGACCTTTAGGTTGAGTAGACAACTTGGATGTACTTCCGAAAACTCAGTAAAATCAAGACTTACACCCTTGTCATCAATACTACGCACTCAACATGGGCCGTCTGGGGGAACATGTCGACGGGCTGGATTTCCTGGACCTTATATCCCCTTTGGGCAAGATAACCCAGGTCCCGGGCCAGGGTGGTGGGGTTGCAGGAGACATAGACAATGCGGTCCGGCTGTATTCGGGCAAAGGTATCCAGGGCGGAAGGGGCACAGCCCTTGCGGGGCGGGTCCAAAACTATGACATCGGGGCGAAAGCCCCGCTCCCACAGATCGGGAAGCACCCTGTCCACATCGCCGGTGATGAAGTCCACATTGGTCACCCCGTTGCGACGGGCATTGGCTTTTGCATCCCTGATGGCAGTCCCCACGGTTTCAATCCCTACCACCAGTTTGGCCTTCCGGGCCAGGAAGAGGGAGATGGTACCGATGCCGCAGTAGGCATCGACCACCTCTTCCCGGCCGGTGAGGGCGGCGTATTCCACCGCCTTGTTGTAGAGGACTTCCGTCTGAACCGGGTTCACCTGAAAGAAGGACAGGGCGGAGATCTCAAAGCGGAAGGGACCGATATAGTCGGTTATGGTTTCCTTTCCGGCCAGCAGGCGGAATTTGTCCCCCAGTACCAGGTTGGTCTGCCTGGTATTGATGCTGATCCCGAAGCTGACCACCTGGGGAACGGCCGCCATCAGTTCCCGGGCGATGGCCTTGCCTTTGGGCAGCTGGCTCCCGTTGATGACCAGGACCACCATGGCTTCCCCCGTTTCCTTGCCCACCCGCACAAAAAGGTGGCGCAGGAGGCCCGTTCCCCTCTCTTCCGAATAGGTGGTCAGGCGGTATTTGGCAATTAGGCGCCGCATTTCCGCCAGGATCTTGTTGATCAGGGGGTGCTGGATGCGGCATCCTTCGGGGGGCATACCTATTATCCGGTGGCTGCGGGGGGCGTAATAGCCGGCCACGATTTCCTTGCCCTTCCTGCCCAGGGGGATCTGGGCCTTGTTGCGGTAGTGCCAGGGGTCCTTCATTCCCAGAGTTGGATGAACAGTTACTCCCTGCAATTTACCGATCCGGGCCAGGGATTCCACCACCACCCGCCGCTTGAATTCCAGCTGCTCCTGGTAGGGCAGGTGCTGTAGCTGGCAGCCACCGCAGGCGCTAAAGATTCCACAGGCCGGCTTACACCGGATATGGGAAGGGGCAATAACAGCAGTTATCAGGCCCCGGGCATAGTTTTTCTGCAGGGAAATAATCTCAGCCCGGACCCGGTCCCCGGGTATGGCCTGGGGGACAAAGATGGTAAAACCCTGGTAGCGCCCGACCCCCTGCCCGTCGTGGCTGAGATCTTCGATGGCAAGTTCAATTTCCTGGCCCTTTTTCACCGGTACCGCCGTTGGCATCTGCCCCAACCCCCTTCCTGGTTATTCCCTGTCATTTACCGTGAAGGGGACAGCCCCCGTGGGGACCGTCCCCCTCAATGCCATTTCGCCCTTTCCCACCGCCCGGTCCGTTGCTCAGCTTCCCTTCTTCTGCTTCGCCCAGGAATCCCTGAGGCTGACAATGCGGTTATAGACAATTTTGCCCTCCTCAAAAGCAACGGGATCCAGGTAGAAAAAGCCCTTGCGCAGAAACTGGAAGCGGCTGCCGGGCGCGGCCTCGGCCAGGGCCGGTTCCGCCGGGACATTTTCCAGCACCACCAGGGAAGCGGGATTGAGATATTTGATAAAATCCTCTTCTCCTTCTTCCTCGGGGTTTTCTTTGGTAAAGAGTTTATCATAGAGGTGAACGGTGATCCGGGCGGCGTGGCGGGCCGATACCCAGTGGATGACACCCCGCACCTTTTTCCCGCTGGTATCCTGGCCGCTCTTGCTCTGGGGATCGTAGGTGCAGCGCAGCTCGGTTATGTTGCCCTCCCCATCCTTAACAACCTCTTCACAGCGGATAATGTAGGCACCCTTCAGGCGCACTTCCCGCCCCGGGGCAAGGCGGTAGAATTTTTTCGGCGGATCTTCCATAAAATCATCCCGCTCAATATAGAGTTCCCGGCCAAAGGGAACCTGGCGGGTGCCGGCCTTCTCATCGCCGGGCATATTTTCCAATTCCACCAGCTCGGTCCTGTCCTCGGGCCAGTTGGTGATCACCACCTTGAGGGGGTCCAGCACTGCCATCATCCGCGGGGCCTTGTCTTCCAGGTCTTTCCGGATGAAGTGTTCGAACATGGCCAGATCCACGGTACTCTCTGCCCGGGAAATACCTATCTCCTCCATAAAACTGGCAATGGCGCCAGGGGTCACGCCCCGGCGGCGCAGGCCGGCAATGGTCGGCATCCGGGGGTCATCCCAGCCGCTGACATGGCCCTCCTCAACCAGGCGGCGCAGCTTCCGCTTGCTCATGACGGTATAAGTCATGTTAAAGCGGGCAAATTCTATCTGCCGGGAACGGCACTTGATTACCTCCGGCATCAATTCCAGGGCATTTTCAACCACCCAGTCATAAAGGGGACGGTGGTCGGTGTACTCAATGGAGCACAGGGAGTGGGTAATTCCCTCCAGGGCATCGGTAAAGGGATGGTCGAAATCGTACATGGGATAGATACACCATTTGTCCCCGGTCCGGTGGTGTTCGGCATGGATGATCCGGTAAAGGACGGGATCCCGCAGGTTGAGATTCCCGGAGGCCATGTCAATCTTGGCCCGGAGGACCCGGGAACCCTCGGGGAATTCCCCTTTGCGCATCCGCTCGAAGAGGTCCAGGTTTTCTTCCACCGACCGGTTCCGATAGGGACTCTCCCGGCCCGGTTCCGTCAGGGTACCCCGGTACTCCCTGATCTCCTCGGGGCTTAAGTCGCAGACATAAGCCCGGCCGGCCTTGATCAGGCGTCTGGCAAACTCATACTTCAGCTCAAAGGAATCTGAGGTGAAGAAAAGCCGGTCCTCCCAGTCCACCCCCAGCCAGCGGAGGTCTTCGATGATGGAATCGACAAATTCCTGCTCTTCTTTGACGGGGTTAGTATCGTCGAAGCGCAGGTTAAATTTGCCCTTGTAGTCCTGGGCAATGCCGTAGTTTAAGAGGACGGCCTTGGCATGGCCGATGTGGAGGTAACCGTTGGGTTCGGGTGGGAAACGGGTGTGGACCCGCCCCCCATTTTTCCCTTCCGCCAGATCCTTTTCAATTATGGTTCGGATAAAATTGGATTCCCGCTCGGGTTTATCGGTCATCTGGGAACTCCTCCTTATTATCGTAGCCTCTGCCCTTGGTAATAATAGGTTGAATTTGATCCCATTATAACAGACAACGGGCGGAAAACACAAATTTACCGGGGCTTGAACCGGAAGCTAACGGGGTTTACAGATAATCTCGTGGATCCTGGTCTCAAAAAACTGGCGGCTGTGGGCGGGGGTGAGAACCAGGGCCGTATCGGCTCCCCTCCCCGTCCCCCCAATGGCAATTATCTCCCTGCCATAGGGTATTAAACCGGCATCCAGGGCCATCACCGCTATTTCCACACAGACCTTTGTTCCCTGCCCGAACATCCGCAGGGCATGGGCCACTACCTGGGCCGGGTCCAGGCCGCCGAATTGTTTGGTTATGGCCCGGCCAATGCCCGCCAGCAGGTGGGTAGTGGTCAATACCGCCACTCCCTTCCTTTGCAGGTACTCCCTCATCTCCGCCGGCATCTCATCGTAGCCCGGTTCCGCAAAGCCGACGTGGTGGGTGACGCACACCACCTTCACTCCCTGATCGAGGAGCAGCCTGGCCGTTTCCCCGGTGTTGGAAGCCACCACGACATGCTCAATGTCAAGCTCCCGCGCCCGTTCCAGGGCCAGCTGCACCGTCTTTTCCGTATTGATCTTCCCCTTTTCTTCCCAGTACATCTTTATCTTCACCCTCCTTCAATCCTTTCTTTCTGCGCAGCCGGTCAGTGCCCTCCTTTTCCTCCACCGCAGCCAGGGCTGCCCTGGCCAGCCCGAGCAGGTCTTCTCCGATCTCCTCCAGATCAAAAATTATCCGGTGGGCGGACATCAGGAGGGAAATGTCCAGCTTATGGATAGTGCCCAATTCCCAATCTCTCAAACGCCGGCGTACCCGGTCCTGGAGTCCCTCAAATTCTCCGGCCCGGTGCCGGATCCGGGGCATCAGGCCGACTTCCCGCTCTCCCACCAGGCGGAAGACACAGTGGTGCAGGTCCCCCAGCAGGACGGCCAATTCCCGCAAAGAATGGAGGAGCTCCTGGAATTCGGGAGAATTATAAGCGGGGTCTTGGACCCTTCCCTCCCTGAGCAGCTCCTGTTTCCGCTGGTAACGTTTCTGGGTGACCTCTGCCAGATCCCTTACCTTTTCCATGACGTCCTGGAGAAAATGGACACTGCGGTCAAAGAGAAGGTAATCCTCAAATTCGATTCTCTCCAGGAACATGCTGAAGCCCGTCTGGGCCCCCTGCAGATGCTTCAATTCTTGCTGCAGGATCTTTACTTCCGCCTCAGCCCTTTCCAGTTCCTGCAACATTCTCTGGGCCATTTCCAGGTCGTTGGCGGCATAGGCCTCTACTGCCTGCCGGTAGAGACCGGGAAAGCTGGCTGTCAGGGCCTTTAGCTCCTGCCGGAAGGTCGGCAGGTGCCGGGGTGGCGCCACCAGGATGTTGATCGCCGTTGCCACGGCAATGCCGATCAGGGTGCTGGTGACCCGCCCGAGGGTATAGGAAAGGACCTCCTCCGGAACCTTGGAGAGAACGGCAATCACCGTCAAAGCGGCCAGAGAGGCCTCCTGTTCCCAGCGCAGCCAGTTACAGATCCGAATGACCACGATGACGGCTACACCCAGCATTAAGACATGATTGCCAAAAAGATAGTAGAAGGCCAGTCCCACCAGGCCACCCAGGATGGTTGCCTGGATCCGGGTCAGGCCCTTCTGCAGCGAGGCCGATATGCTCGGCTGCAGGCAGATGATGGCCGCCACCCCGGCCAGTACGGGCTCCGAATGGGGTACCAATCCCGACAGAAATACCGCCAGGGCCGTGGCAATCCCTGTTTTCAAGGTGCGGAGGCCAATGAGGGCCGTGCCTCCCCTCCCATTTGCCATCTACTTTCACCACCACAGTTAGTAATAACCCAATCTTGTATTATTCTTCTCGCGCCGAATAATTCCTCCCCAGACCAGGGCACAGGGCATCGGGTTCAAGCAGGTTCAGAACAAAAAGGAGCCGGGACAAGAGGATTTATTTAACCGAAGGAGAATAATATGTTGTAGAGCATTATTTTATGCGTTAAGGGAAATGCCCGTGGGGGGGAGACGGGTGAAGACCTACTATATAGTCGGCGATGCCCAGGTAGCCAGCAACAACCCTATCCAACAACAGTATGGGGCCTTTTTCGTCGGCCTGGAAGTCAATGTCCACGGCCACATCATAGAAGCCAGTTGTAATGCTATCCTTCCCCTCACCCGCGATTTTGTCCGGCGCCTGCTTGTTGGCCGCAACATAAACGACATTGAAGAAATTTGCGCCGATGTGGACCGCTATTATCACGGTTCATCCCAACGAACCATAATCGTTGCCTTAAAAGACGCCCACAAAAAATACAGCAGCAAAATTGCCAGCCAGCGGGAAAATTAAATAGGGCCGCTGCTTTACCTGATCCCTTTGCTTTGCGCAGCAAAGACACAGGTAAAATCCAGCCGGAGAGTCGAGGTCTTACCTTGTCCTCTTGCGGCTGGATTTTGTTTTCGCCGGGGTTCAGTCTTACGAGGACAGGAAAAGGGGGCATAATTCTATGTACACGGTCCTGATCAAGGACGGTGAGGTTTTTGACGGTACGGGGCGCGAAGCTTTTCGGGCGGACATTGCTTTGCAGGGGGATAGAATAGCCGCCATCGGGCCCGAGATAATGGAACCGGCCGAGCTGGTTATCGATGCCGGGGGTCTGGCCGTTGCACCGGGCTTCATCGATATCCATACCCACACCGATGCGACTATTTTCAGCTGCCCCCTGTCAACCAGCAAACTCCTTCAGGGAGTAACCAGTGAGGTCATCGGCAACTGCGGTGTTGGCGCTTTTCCTGTAAACCCAAAATACAAAGGAGAATTGCTGGAATACCTCAAAATCCACGGCTTTAGCTTCCCCTCCCAGGGCATCACCTGGAAGGATTTGGCCGGCTACACCGCCGCCCTGGCCGAGCTGGCCCTGGGTCCCAATTTGCTGCCCCTGGTTGCCCACGGTGCCCTGCGGGGGGCGGTGGTCGGCTTCGGCAACCAAAAACCCACCGCCACAATGCAGGCGCGAATGGAACAGCTTTTGGCTGCAGCCCTGGAGCAGGGGGCCTGGGGGCTGTCCGCCGGTCTTATATATCCGCCCGGCAGTTTTGCCGACACCGAGGAACTCATCGGCCTCGCCCGGGTGGTCAAAGACTACGATGGTATATTTTCCCTCCATATCCGGGGAGAAAGCCAGTCCTTACGCCAGTCCCTGGAAGAAGCCATCCGCATCGCCGGGGAGAGCGGGGCCAGGGTCCAGGTTTCCCATCTGAAGGCTATGGGCCGGCCCCAGTGGGGCATGGGCCGGGAGTGCTTGGCGCGGCTGCAGCAGGCCCGAGCAGCGGGAATAGATATCGGCGCCGACCAGTATCCCTATGCAGCCTCCAGCACTTCCCTGACCGCCCTCGTCCCCCAGTGGGCCCACAGCGGGGGCGTGGGCCAATTGCTGCAGCGCCTCGCTGATCCTGAACTTGTTGGCAGAATCAAGGAGGAAATCGCCCGGGAAATAAGCCTGCGGGGCGGGCCGGAGCGCATCAAAATCACGGGGGTTGCCTCTTGGCCCACGGCGGACATGGTGGTGGGAAAAACCCTGGACCAGATCGCCGCAGCCTGGAAACTGAGCCCGGCCGCTGCCGTCGTGCGCCTCTTGCAGGAGGAAAAGGGTGTGGTTAACGCCGTATATTTTTCCATGGAGGAAGAGGACGTCAAAACCATCCTGGCTTCTGAGAATGTAGGAGTAGGCTCCGATGGCAGCGGTATGGCCAGGGAGAAGGGTAAGACTACCCACCCCCGCTCCTTCGGGACTTTCCCCCGGGTAATCGGCCCCTGTGTCAGGGAGGGGGTGCTGACCCTGGCGCTGGCCGTCTACAAGATGACGGGCCTCAACGCCCGGCGCCTGGGTCTGAAAGACCGGGGCCTGCTCAGACCTGGTTTTGCGGCCGACCTCACCCTCTTTGACCCGGCCACTGTCTGCGACCGGGCCGATTTCTCAGACCCCCAGCAGTATCCAGCGGGCATTGAATATGTCTTGGTCAACGGCAGGCTCGCTGTGTGCCGGGGAGCCCTCACCGGCGTGGCCGCCGGCCGGGTGCTGTTAAAAAAGCCGTAAGGTTTCCAGCCGACCGCGGTGGCTTTGTCCGGGAAAATTATAATTATTTCCTTTCCTATACAGGATTTCTCTATAGAAAAGCGAATATATTGAAGAAATAACAGTATATAATAGCAGACAAACTATAAGCGCAGCTGCTTTGCCTGCCCTTTTGCCGGCCAGGCAAAAACACAGGCAAAATCCAGCCTAAAGGGTAATGATCTCCCGTCATTGCCTTTTGGGCTGTTTTTTATGGGAGGTGATACTGTGCCCAGCCAATAAAAGGGAGGTTATGGCAATAACAAAACTGCCCTGTTACTCATCATTTTCACCGTAACCCCATAAATTACAATAAAAGGAGAGGATGAGTAATGTTAGGTAATTTGCACCCCTTATTTGGCCTGGTACCTCTAATTTTATACATCGTTTTAGCCTTCAAGGAAGTCCAGCCTGTTTTGAGTGTCTTCATCTGTGTCCTCGTCGGCGCTGTCCTGATCCAGCAGCCCCTGCTGGGTTTGGGCGGGGTTATCGCCGAAGCCCTGGGTTCTTTCTTATCACTGATCGGTCTCATCATAATGCTTGGCTCGGGGTTGGGTGCGGTGCTCCGGCGCACAGGGGTGGCCGACAATCTGGTTCACCTGGTGATGCATAAAATTGGAGTTAACACCGAGAAAAAGGCCATCCTGGCCACCATGGTCACCTCCGTCCTCCTCGTTTCCCTCCTGGGTACCCTGGCCGGGGCCAACGCCATTTTAGCCCCCATCGTCATTCCCCTGGTTGCAGCGGTAGGGATTACCCCCAGCACCCTGGCCGCCGTCTTCCAAGGGGCAGGCCAGTCGGGACTCTTTTTGGGGCCCTTTACTCCCCCCATGGTTACCCTGATGGAACTCACGGGCCTTAGCTATCCCCAGGTCCTGCTCAGTGCCGGTCTGCCGGTGTCCCTCATCTGCTGGGTGGTGACCTATTTCATGGCCCTGCGCATCCAGAAGGCGACCAAGGGCGTTTACCGGTATGAAGAAGAAGGGCAAAGGAGCGAGACCTACGTCGCCAGCCCGGCCGCCCGGCGGGGCACCCTGGTCTTCGCCCTCACCCTGGCCGCCCTCCTGGTCTACGGGATGGTAACCAAGGGCGGCGCCTCCTATGCCGTGGTCGTCATGTTCACCACCGCCATCACCACCGGCCTTGCTGGCGGCCTCAAGCTGGGCGAGGTTTTCGATGCCATGATGGAAGGCTGCGGCCGTTTAGTCTGGTTATTTGTCATGTTTGTTTTGTTCGAGCCCTTCCTCATGTTTGTGGAGCAATCGGGAGCCTTTGCCGCCCTGGTGGATCTCCTCGCACCCATCATTAACTCCGGCGGCAAACTGGTTTTCGCCCTTTTCACAACCCTGACAGGTGTCTTTGGCATCTCCGGTGCCGCTGTGGCCCAGGCGGTGCTAATCGATAAAATGTTCAATCCCTTCCTGTCACAGTTGGGCATTCCCATGGGCCTGTGGGCGGCCATTCTCCTCATCGGTTCCCAGATGACCTCCTTTGCCTATCCGGGAGCCGATATGCTGGGACAGATGGGACTGGCCCGCTCCAAGGATATCAAATCCATGGTTAAGCTGGGCCTTACCATAGTGGCAGCCACCATAGCCTATGTGCTGATATACTCTTTATTCTAAAGCATAGGACTGCAGGAAGGAGGGTTTCTGTTGCTGCCGGAAAGACAGATCCTCGAGCTTCTTGGTACTTTGGAGGGAGAGGTGGGGCTGTATCTTGAAGATCTCGCCACAGGGGAAACCTTTACCGTAAATCCGGACCGGGTCTTTCCCTCGGCCAGTGTGATCAAGATTCCTATTCTGGCCGCCCTGTTTGCCCTGGCCGAGGAGGGAAAGGTCGACCTTGCCGGGGAGATAACCATCAAGCCGGAAAACCGGGTGGGCGGCTGCGGGGTGCTGTCGGAGCTCAATCCCGGGCTCAAGCCCACGGTCCTGGATGTGGCCACTCTCATGATCATACAAAGCGACAACGCCGCCACCAACGAACTCATCGATCTGGTCGGCATGGATAGGGTAAACGGGTTTGCCGGGGAACTGGGGCTGGAGCAGACCCGGCTGCAGCGGAAAATGATGGACAGCGAAGCCGTCAAGCAGGGGCGGGATAACTTTACCTCCCCCAGGGACATCGGCAGGCTCCTCCGGTTACTGGTGGAGGGTAAGGTGGTAAGCCGGGAGGCTTCCGCCAAGATGCTGGATATCATGAAAAGGCAGCAGCTGAGAAACAAGCTCCCTGCCCTCCTGCCGGAAGATGTAATCATCGCCCACAAAACCGGGGACTTAAACCGCCTGGAGCACGACGTGGGGGTGTTTTTCCTGCCGGAACACACTTACATTCTGGCAATCTTCACCAACTGTTGATAGTCAATAGAATTGATCCACCATGTGCAAATAAAATTGACCCACCTAAGAGCAACAGTTACGAGCTTGTAGTGATGCAAAAAGGGATAAAACTTTAGCATTGTTTGCGAATTAATAATC
>DUTA01000097.1 GCA_012842325.1 Bacillota bacterium
CGACAATTTCCTCGGGCAGGCAGCTGTTGAGGGCCCTGGGTAAGCGTTCCGGGGGAATGGAAGAGGAAGTGAAAAAGTTGACCACCTGCCCCCGGGCATGGACGCCGGTGTCGGTGCGGCCGGCCGCCTTCACCCGGACCTTTTCCCGGGTAATCTTCGCCAGGGCTTCCTCCAGGACCTCCTGAATGGTAAGGGCATTTTCCTGCCGCTGAAAACCGGAGTAGTTGGTGCCATCGTAAGACAAGGTCAGCTTAATATTCCGCATCATTACCCCATCCCCCATTGCCGCCGGAATTCTGCCACAGGGCCGAATGACATATTCCTGTCCCTTGCCGCCCCCATCCTTCGAGGGGCCGCCGGGGGACAAATTGCGGCCGCAGCTACAGCCAGAGGCGCTCCCCCACGGCAAAGGCGAGGATAGCCACCATCAGCACCAGGGTATAGTAATCCCTCCTCGCCATTTTCAGCTGTTTCAGGCGGGTCCTCCCTTCCCCGCCCCGGTAACAGCGGGCTTCCATGGCCATGGCCAGTTCGTCGGCCCGCCGGAAGGAACTGATAAAGAGGGGCACCAGCAGGGGAACCATACCCCGGGCCCGCTGGATAATGTTGCCGGTATCAAAGTCCGCCCCTCTGGCCATCTGGGCCTTCATGATCTTATCCGTTTCCTCCAGCAGGGTGGGGATAAAGCGCAGGGCAATGGTCATCATCATGGCCAGTTCATGGGCGGGAACCCCCAGCCGGCGAAAGGGGTTTAAAAGCCTCTCAATGCCGTCGGTCAAGGCGATGGGGGAGCTGGTCAGGGTAAGGAGGGAGGTGGTCAGCACCAAAAGCAGCAGCCGCCAGCCCATAAATAGTCCCTGGCGCAGCCCCTCCTGGGTCAAGCGCAAAAACCACCAGCTCCAGATCACCCGCCCCGGCGTCAGGAAGAAGTTTAACACTACAGTAAAGGCCAGGATGTAGTAGAGGGGTTTCAACCCCCGCAAGACAAACCGGGCCGGTATCCGGGAAAGAAGAATGATAATGACACTGAAGACGGTCATTACGGTGTAGCCGGGCAAGCCAGTTACAATAAAGAGGGCCAGGATAAAGATAATGGCTGCCAGAATCTTGGTGCGGGGATCAAGGCGGTGGATGATGGAATCCCCCGGAATATACTGTCCGATGGTTATATCCTTAAGCATGGACCTTTCCCCTTTTCTGCCGCAAGAAGGCGCGTATTGCCTCATGGGCCTCTTCAACGGTCAGTATGTCTACCCTCATGTCTGCGCAGTGCTCCCTGAGGCGGCGGGCCAGTTCCGTAACCTGGGGAATGCCCAGGCCCAGCTGCCGCAGATATTCGGCCCGGGCAAAGACTTCCCGGGTTGTGCCGGTCAGGACCAGTTTTCCTCTGTGCATCACCAGCAAGCGGTCGACCAGACGGGCCACATCCTCCATGCTGTGGGAAACCAGCACCACCGTCATGCCAAAGCGCTGGTGCAGTTCCTTTATCTGCTGCAGGATCTCATCCCGCCCCCGGGGATCCAAACCGGCCGTGGGTTCATCCAGGACCAGTGTTTTCGGCTTCATAGCCAGTACACCGGCCATGGCCACCCGCCGCATCTGCCCGCCGCTGAGGTCAAAGGGAGAACGGTCCTTGAGGGTAGCATAATCCAGGCCTACCATTTCCATGGCCTCCCGCACCCTTTCCTCCAGCGCCTCCCCTTCCAGCCCCATATTGCGGGGGCCAAAGGCAATGTCGGCAAAGACCGTCTCTTCAAAGAGCTGGTGTTCCGGGTACTGGAAAACCAGGCCGACCCGCCGGCGAATCTCCTTGAGGTTTGTGCCCCTGTCCGCCAGGTCCAGGCCGTCGACAATAACCTTCCCTGAGGTCGGTTTCAGGAGACCGTTGAAATGCTGAATCAGGGTCGATTTCCCGGAACCGGTCTGGCCGATCAGGCCCACAAATTCCCCGTCCTCAATCTCCAGGCTGACATTGTCCAGGGCCAGGGATTCCATGGGGGTATTGGGCATGTAGATGTGGGTGAGATTTTCTATTCTAATTGACATAGTTCCCTCACCATCTCTTCCACCGTGAGAATCCCTGCCGGCAGCGGATAGCCATCCCGCTGCAGGCGGGCCGCCAGATCCGTCACCTGGGGCACATCCAGGCCGATGGCCTTGATCTCAGCCACCCGGCCGAAGATTTCCCTGGGGGTGCCGGCCAGAATGATCCGCCCGCCGTCCATGACCAGGACCCGGTCCGACCAAACGGCCTCTTCCATGTAGTGGGTGATGTGGACCACCGTAATCCCCTCTTCCCGGTTCAATTTCAGGACGGTTGCCATCACCTCTTCCCGGCCGCTGGGGTCCAGCATAGCTGTAGGCTCATCCAGAACAATGCATTCGGGGCGCATGGCAATTACCCCGGCAATGGCAATCCGCTGTTTCTGGCCACCGGAGAGAAGATGGGGAGCCGCCTGCTTGTATTCTGCCATGTCCACTATGGCCAGGGCTTCATCAACCCGCCGTCGGATTTCCGCCGGGGGGATCCCCAGATTCTCGGGACCGAAGGCGACATCCTCTTCCACCGTGGTGGCCACGATCTGGTTATCGGGGTTCTGGAAAACCATCCCCACAGTCTGCCTGATGTTCCATAGTTTCCCGGCATCCCTGGTATCCATATCCTTGACCAAAACCCGCCCCCTGGAGGGCAGCAGCAGGGCATTGAGATGTTTGGCCAGGGTGGACTTCCCCGACCCGTTGGTGCCGATAATAGTGACAAACTCCCCCCGCCTTATCTCCAAATTAATATCTGCCAGGGCTTCCACCTGATTCTCCCGGCCTTCATTGTAGTAGTGACTGACTCCGATAATCCTGAACATAGTTTCTCCCGCCGCCACAGCGACCACCTGCTTTTTTAATAAAATAGGGACCTCCTGTGGGCTTAAACCAGCCCCCAAACCTTTGGAAGGGAGCTGGCAACCTATCAGGCCACGGTCCCTGTCAGCTTTACTTCACCAGTTCCAGGATAACCTGGGGTGCACCATCGCCCCGGCGGGGCGCCAGCTTCAGGATGCGGGTATAGCCGCCCTGCCGGTCCTGGTAATTGGGGGCAATCTCATCAAAAAGTTTTTTCAGCACAGCCTTGTCCTGTACGTAGTAAGCAACCTGGCGCCGGGCATGCAAATCGCCCCGTTTGCCAAGGCTGATGAGTTTTTCCGCCAGGGAGCGAATTTCCTTCGCCTTGGCTTCGGTGGTCTTGAGCCGTTCATAGCGGAACAGGGAAACAAGGGCGTTCCTGAACAATGCTTCCCGGTGGGAGGTGGTACGACCAAGTTTCCGATAGGCCATGGGACTCGCCTCCTTATCTACATCTGTTATTATTTATTCTTCCTTTTCCTTCAGGGAGAGGCCCAGGGAGGCCAGCTTCTGCTGTACCTCTTCCAGGGACTTTTTCCCAAGGTTCCTTACCTTAAGCATGTCTTCTTCCGTCTTCTGGATCAATTCACCGACACAATTGATCCCGGCCCTCTTCAGGCAGTTGTAGGCACGGACCGACAGATCCAGTTCTTCGATGGCCATTTCCAGCACCTTATCCTTTTCATCTTCCTCCTTCTCCACCATGATCTCTACATCATCGGCGGTTTCCGTCAACTGGATAAAAAGCATAAGGTGCTCGGAAAGAATTTTGGCGGCCAGGCTGACGGCTTCTCTGGGCGGGATGCTGCCATTGCTCCATACTTCCAGAATGAGCTTATCGTAGTCAGTCATCTGGCCTACCCGGGTGTTCTCCACCTGGAAGTTGACCTTGGGAATAGGAGTAAAGATGGAATCCACTGGGATGGTACCGATAGGATCGGTATCTGCCTTGTTCCGCTCGGCCGGCCGGTAGCCGCGCCCCTTGTCCACAGTGATTTCCATTTGCAGGTGGGCGCCTTCTTCCAAGGTTGCGATGACAAGGTCGGGGTTTAAAATTTCTATATCAGGATCGGTGGTAATTTCCCCTGCCGTGATTACCCCTTCACCTTCAACGTCGATATTGATCTTCCGGGGACCGTCACCATGGATCTTTAAGGCCAATTCCTTGAGGTTGAGAATGATCTCGGGCACATCCTCCACCACACCAGGAATGGTGGAAAACTCATGGAGGACTCCCTCAATTCTGACTGAAGTCACCGCTGCTCCCGGCAGGGAAGACAGGAGGACCCGCCGCAAGGAGTTGCCGAGGGTCGTGCCATAACCCCGCTCCAGGGGCTCAATGACAAACTTACCGTAGGTGTTGTCCTCTGCCAACTCCACCACTTCAATTTTGGGCTTTTCAATTTCAATCATCTATTCAGTAACCCTCCTTCTCGTAACCCGCGACGCCCTTTTCGGAGAGGGAACAGGTAAAACAACGCCTGGGGGATTTGAGCAGGATAGAGGGCTGGAACAATATAACGATACCAGACTCCTTTACTTGGAGTAAAGCTCAACAATGAGATGTTCTTCCACCGGCACGTCTATTTCCTCCCGGGTCGGCAGGCGCAGGACCGTTCCCCGCATTTTTTCCAGATCCTGCTCCAACCAGGGGGGTACAGCCCTGTCGGCCGCCAGTTCCGCCAGCTCTTTAAACTTGGCGTTATTCCTGCTCTTTTCCCTCACTTCAATGACGTCACCAGGTTTAACCCGATAGGAAGGAATGTTAACCTTGCGTCCATTGACGGCAAAATGGCCGTGGAGGACCAGCTGCCTGGCCTCCTTCCTGGAACTGGCAAATCCCAGGCGGTAAACCACATTATCCAGGCGGCTTTCCAAAAGGATCAGCAGATTCTCCCCGGTGATCCCCTTCTGCCGGCTGGCCAGGGCATAGTAGCGGTGGAACTGTTTTTCCAGGAGCCCGTAAAGCCTCTTGGCCTTCTGTTTCTCCCGCAGCTGCAAGCCGTACTCGGAAAGCTTTTTCCGCCGTCCCTGTCCGTGCTCCCCTGGGGCATAACCCCGGCGATCAATGGGGCACTTGTCGGTATAGCACTTGTCTCCTTTAAGGAAGAGTTTTATCCCTTCCCGCCGGCAGAGCCTGCAGGCAGGGCCAGTATATCTTGCCATAACGCAAATAACACCTCCAATTTTTCCCGCACGCGGGTGATATCTTTCTCCCGGGGACAGAAATTATACCCTTCTCCTCTTGGGCGGACGGCAACCGTTGTGGGGAATGGGAGTGACATCCTTAATAACACTAACTTCCAGGCCGGCCGCCTGCAGGGAGCGAATGGCCGCCTCCCGCCCGGCACCGGGGCCCTTTACATGGACCTCAATTTCCCGCATTCCGTGCTCCATGGCCTGTTTGGCCGCCGATTCCGCCGCCAGCTGGGCCGCAAAGGGCGTCCCCTTCCGTGACCCCTTAAATCCGGCCACACCGGCACTGGCCCAGGAGATGGTGTTGCCGTTTTTGTCGGTAATGGTAACTATGGTATTATTGAAGGTAGAGCGGATATGGGCTACCCCCCGTTCCACGTTCTTCCGCTCCCGCCGTTTTACCCTCTGGGCTTGTCGTTTCGCCACAGTTTGTCCCTCCTTTAGGCTATAATTTGTTACTTACTCCGCCTTACGCCAACCGTCTTCCTGGGTCCCTTTCTGGTCCGGGCATTGGTCTTGGTCCTCTGCCCCCGCACGGGCAGGCCACGCCGGTGCCTTATCCCGCGATAACAGCCGATTTCAATCAAACGCTTGATGTTAAGGGCAACATCCCGGCGGGCATCCCCTTCAACCTTTACATTCTTGTCGATATAATCCCGCAATCTGCTTACCTCATCCTCGGTAAGATCCCGCACCCTGGTATCAGGATTGATCCCTACATCCTGGATTATTTTCGAAGCAGTGCTGCGCCCAATCCCGTAGATATAAGTCAAGGCAATTTCAATACGTTTGTCCCTGGGTAAATCCACCCCGGCAATACGTGCCATGTCTTACCTTCACCTCCTGTTGTAGTACCTGGAAAACCCTTACAGCCACAGGTTTATCCGTCGCCTACCCCTGCCGCTGTTTGTGTTTGGGATTTTCGCAAATAACCATAACCCTTCCCTTTCGCCTGATGACCTTGCACTTCTCACAAATAGGTTTTACCGAAGGTTTTACCTTCATTGCCAACTCTCCTTTTCCCAATTTCGGCTTCCTATTTATACCGATAGGTAATCCGGCCACGGCTTAAGTCGTAAGGTGAGAGTTCAACGCGGACTCGATCTCCGGCCAGGATACGAATAAAGTGCATCCGTATCTTGCCGGAAACATGGGCCAGGATCTTATGACCATTATCCAATTCTACCCGAAACATGGCATTGGGTAAAGGTTCAATAACCCTACCTTCGACCTCAATGACATCATCCCTGGACATGCTGTTTCTCACCCTCCTTATGTGGGCAAGGAAAACCCTTGTTCCTCAACCAATGCAGTCAAGGCCAAACGGATCTCCTCATCGGTAACCCCTTCTCCGGCAGTTAGTTTATTCTCGATTTCCTCAGCAACGGCGGGATGGAAGATCAAATGCTTGATATTTTTTTTCTTCGGTGCTGCCATCTTTCTTGTATCCCCGTCGGCCAGAAGCACAAACCGATCACCGGTCTTGCCAACAACGAGGTACCGCTGTCCACAATCCCTCCCGGCTCGAGAACTGACCAGCTGTCCGAGCCTGAGCCTACCTGCTGCCATTCTCTCATCCCTCCCCCGAACCTAAAGTGGTCAGGATAACAGGGCCGTCGGCAGTGATGGCGACACTGTGCTCGAAATGGGCAGAGGGTTTGCCGTCCTGGGTCACAACCGTCCAGCCGTCTTCCAGGGTTCTAACCTGATAGGTCCCCATATTGACCATGGGCTCAATGGCCAGCACCATCCCTTCCTCCAGCCTGGGGCCGTGCCCCGGGGGCCCGAAATTTGGGATCTGGGGCGCCTCATGCATTTGACGGCCGATGCCGTGGCCGACATAATCCCGGACAACAGAAAAATTATTGCTCTCCACATAAGTCTGGATCGCATGGGAAATGTCGGACAGGCGGTTTCCCACCCTGGCCTGGGCTATTCCCCGGGCCAGGGCCTCCTCGGTTACCTGGAGCAAGCGCAGGATTTCCGGTTCCACTTCACCTACCGGTACTGTAATGGCCGCGTCCCCTACATAACCATTAATTACCACACCGACATCAATACTAATAATATCTCCATTTTTTAACTGTCTTAACCCAGGAATGCCATGGACAACCTCTTCATTGATAGAAGTACAGATGCTGGCAGGAAAACCCTGGTATCCTTTGAAGGCAGCCCTGCCCCCGTTTCTGGCAATAAAGGCTGCTGCTATCTCATCCAGTTCCCGGGTTGTAATACCAGGCTCAATAACCCGCTTCAGCTCGGCCAGGGTAGCAGCCACCAGCCGGCCGGCCTCAGCCATGATCTGGATTTCCTGCCTCGATTTTAAAAGGATCATTGTCGCCCTCTCCCCAATTGCTCCATGATGGCAGCAAAGACTTCTTCGATGGGCCGGGCTGCAGCAAAGACAGAGAGCAGACCCCGTTTTTCGTAATAATCCCTCAGGGGCCTGGTCTGGCTTTCATGGACCTGCAGGCGGTGCCGCACCGTTTCTTCCCTGTCATCCTCCCGCTGGTAAAGCTCTCCCCCGCATTTATCGCAGCGGCCTTCCCGCTGGGGAGGCATATTCCGGATATGGTAGGTGGCACCACACTGGCGGCAAACACGGCGGCCCGTCAACCTTTCCACCAGCACTTCCGGATCAACATCGAGCAGGATGACCCCCGTCAGTTCCTTACCCTCCTGGTGTAAGAACCCTTCCAGGGCCTCTGCCTGTTGGACAGTGCGGGGAAAACCGTCAAGGATAAAACCCTTTTCACAGTCGGATTTTTGGAGCCGCTCCAGCACAATCCCCACCACTATTCCGTCGGGTACCAGTTCACCCTTCTCGAGATAGGATTTTGCCCTTCGGCCCAGTTCCGTTGCTTCCTTGACTGCCTGCCGGAAGATATCGCCGGTAGCTATGTGGGGCACCTGCAGAGCCCGGGCAAGCATCCCACCCTGGGTTCCCTTTCCTGCTCCCGGAGGGCCCAGCATGATCAGGCGCATTTGGTCTCCCTCCCCTTCAAGCCTCCGGTCCTACTTCTTCATAAAGCCTTCATAATGCCGCATGAGCATATAGGCTTCCAGCTGTTTCATCGTTTCCAGGGCCACACCGACGACAATGAGGACCCCCGTACCGCCGAAGTAAATCCCCTGGATACCGGTAATCTGCCCGATAAAGACCGGCATCACGGCAATGGCTGCAATAAAGAGGGCACCGGCCAGGGTCAGGCGGTTCAAGATCCGGTCGATGTACTCGGCTGTCCTCCTGCCGGGACGGAGCCCAGGGATAAAGCCACCATACTTTTTCATATTCTCGGCCACATCCATCGGGTTGAAGGTGATGGCCGTATAGAAAAAGGTGAAAAAGATGGTCAGGAGGACATAGAGGATGGTGTGCAGGGGAGTCCCAAACTGCAGCCAGCCGGCCACCGCCTGGGCCCAGGGATGGTTGATAAACTGGGCCACTGTCCCGGGGAACATCAATACCGAACTGGCGAAGATAATGGGTATGACACCGGCCTGATTCACCTTCAAGGGGATGTGGGTGCTTTGACCGCCGTAGATTTTCCGTCCCACTACCCTTTTGGCGTATTGGACGGTGATCCGGCGCTCCCCTTCCTGGATATAAATGACAGCGATGATCACCACCAGAGCCACTGCCGCCAGGGCCAGGATATTCAGGATATTGATGGCCCTTACCTGGATATAACCAATAATCTTACCCAGACTGCTGGGAAGCTGGGAAACGATCCCGGCAAAGATAATGAGGGAGATGCCGTTGCCGATCCCCTTCTCTGTAATCTGCTCACCCAGCCACATCAAGAAGGTCGTTCCCGCCGTCAGGGTGACGGCGATGACGAAAAAGGTCAGTAGTGAAGGATCAATTACGGCGCTCCGCATCCACAGGCTCATCCCTACCGCCTGGATAAAGGCCAGAACCACTGTGCCGTAGCGGGTGTACTGGGTGATCTTCTTCCGTCCTTCCTCACCCTCCTTGGCCAATTCCTCCAGTTTCGGGATCACAATGGTCAAAAGCTGCATAATGATGGAGGCCGTAATATAGGGTGTTATGCTGAGGGCAAAGACGGAGAAAGACTTAAGGGCCCCCCCGGAAAAGAGGTCGAGGAAACCAAAGAGGGTTCCTGCTTCCAGGAATTCCTGGATCTGGGCAATATCGATATTGGGTACGGGAATATGGGTCCCAATTCTAAAGACCAAGAACATCAAAAAGGTAAACTTAATCCGCTGCCGCAGCTCCGGTATCCTCCAAGCGTTGCGCAGGGCTGCAAACACCTAAATCACCTCAGCTTTTCCACCCGCTGCAGTGATCTTTTCCACAGCGGACTTACTGAAACTGTTGGCTCTGACTTCTAGTTTCTTCTCCAACTCACCTTTACCCAGGATCTTTACACCATCCTTAACCTTTTTAATTATACCACTTTCCTGCAACAATTCAGGGGTAACTACGGTATTGTCGGCAAAACGATTCAGTTCCTGGACGTTAACTTCGACCAATTCCTTCCGGAAGATATTCTTAAATCCACGCTTGGGGAGCCGGAGATGCAGGGGTTTTTGCCCCCCCTCAAAGCCGGGGCGGACGCCGCCGCCGGAACGGGCCTTCTGTCCCTTGTGACCGCGGCCAGAGGTTTTCCCTAAACCGGAACCGATTCCCCTGCCGACACGTTTGCGGTTTCTTTTTTCTCCAGCTTGCGGTTTTAGTTCATAGAGTTTCACACTTCCACCCCCTTGAAGTGAGCTATCTGCTGTTTCCAAACCAACGGGAAGCTCCTGATCTAACCCTGCCCCGAAAAGCTTGACCTTTTCCGGGGTCATGGGCCTACTCTGCCACTTCCTCTACTTCTTCTACTTCAACCAGATGATTGATCTTGGCAATCATGCCCCTGATTTGGGGATTGTCCTTATGGATAACACTCTTGTGCAGCTTCGTTAGCCCCAGGGCTTTGGCCGTCGCCCGCTGCTTGGGCCGGGTACCGATCAGGCTGCGCTTCAGGGTAATTTTTAATGCCATTTCCACGACCTCCTAGCCTAACAACTTTTCCTCCGGTATGCCCCGCAGTCTGGCCACTTCCCGGGGGGTCTTCAAAGCCTTGAGGCCTTCCACCGTCGCCCGGACCATGTTGATGGCATTGGAAGAACCCAGGGATTTGGTCAGTATATCCCGTACCCCCGCCAGTTCCAAAACTGCCCGGACCGGCCCGCCGGCGATGACCCCGGTTCCTTCAGCAGCCGGTTTCAAGAGGACTTTGCCGGCGCCGAAATGGCCGATAACCTCGTGGGGAATAGTGGTCCCCTGGATGGGCACTTCGATCATGTTCTTTTTCGCCCCTTCCACACCCTTGCGGATTGCCTCGGGAACCTCACCCGCCTTACCGAGGGCAAAGCCTACCCGACCGTTCCTGTCGCCAACTACCACCAGGGCGCTGAAACTGAACCGCCGGCCACCCTTGACCACCTTGGCGACCCGATTGATAGCCACTACCTTTTCCTCAAGCTCTGGAGCAGTAGTTTCTTCCCTCTGCATGTATATCCCTCCTTTTGCCTAAAATTCCAGCCCTGCTTCCCGCGCTGCTTCTGCCAGGGCCGCCACTCGACCGTGGTACTTGTAACCGCCCCGGTCAAAGACCACCTTGGTTATCCCCTTGGCCAGGGCCTTCTTGGCCAGCAGGGCGCCGACTTCCCGGGCGGCAGCTATATTTCCGCCGCTGGCTAAAGTCCCCTTAAGTTCCGGGTCCAGACTCGAGGCTGCAACCAAGGTCCTGTGGGTCTGGTCATTGATGATCTGGGCGTATATATGATTGAGGCTGCGGTAAACATTGAGCCGCGGGCGTTCCTCCGTGCCGAATACCTTGCTCCGCACCCGCAGATGCCGTTTTTTTCTGGCTGCATTACGGCTTTCCTTAGGCATCCTGGCGTCACTCCTTTCTGAATTGCTGTGGTCTGATACCCGTTTTAGGCGCCGGCCTTGCCGACCTTGCGGCGGACATGTTCGCCTTCGTAGCGAATGCCCTTGCCCTTGTAGGGTTCCGGTCCCCTTACAGCCCGGATATCAGCTGCCAGTGCCCCTACCTGTTCCTTGTCGATTCCCTTTACCGTGATCTTGGTAGGCGCCGACACCTCGATTTCAATGCCAGGTGGGGGAGTGATTTCCACCGGGTGCGAATATCCTATTTGCAGTACCAGTTTGTTTCCCTGCAGGGCAGCCCGGTAACCTACACCCACAATCTCCAGTTTCTTCTCAAAGCCCTTGGTAACCCCTTCGATCATATTGGCCACCAGGGTCCTGGTCAAACCATGGAGGGCCCTGTGTTCCCGTTGGTCCGAAGGCCTGGTTACCACCACCTGGTTATCCTGGACTTCGACTTTGATTTCGGCGGGGAGTTCCTTCTGCAGTTCCCCCTTGGGCCCTTTGACTGTAATCAGATTATCCACCAGGTTCACCTGCACCCCCTGGGGAATCTCTATCGGTAACCTTCCGATC